>CALGND010000082.1 GCA_937958675.1 uncultured Granulosicoccaceae bacterium | reverse complement strand
GATGGGAGCTTAAACGATGGTGAAGCCGCTGGAGTGAAAAATATGACTAATCCGTTCAGCTCTCCAACTATGGTGGCTGGTGAAACAGTGGATTACTTGCTTTCACAAAAAGAAAACGGCTCAGGAGCAACGGCAATAGGGATGTCCACTAACATAAATGACGGTAGATTGACCTGGCGCGAA
The DNA here is from genome assembly GCA_937958675.1 of uncultured Granulosicoccaceae bacterium. Lineage (GTDB taxonomy): Bacteria > Pseudomonadota > Gammaproteobacteria > Granulosicoccales > Granulosicoccaceae > Granulosicoccus. The sequence continues at coordinate 59,496 of CALGND010000082.1, read as the reverse complement.
TTGGAGCCATAGACTGAGAGTAGCGCTTTTCGGGCAGCGTGGAATTTGCTATACGCGAGCAGTGGGAATATACCTAACCAGAGTGTAAAGGTTGAGTCAAATCAGAAAAACTGGTTTACGCTGCAAACTCGCGTACCACTTGGCCAGCACTAACACTAGTGCGTACGCCATCACGTAAAGATATTTGGCCGTTAACAAGCACATGTGCAACACCGGATGCGTAACGGCGGGGGTTCTTTGCGGTTACGTTGCTGGTAATCGTGGCCTTATCGAATACGCACACATCTGCGTGGTAACCGACTTTAAGCTTTCCTCTTTTAAGCAAGCCTAACCGTTCTGCGGGAATGGACGTGATTTTTTGTAGGCCTTCGGCAAGGCTTAATACTTCGCGATCACGTACATAATGTTGTAAGAAGCGAGCTGCCCAACCGTAACCGCTAAGCGAGCCAAGGTGATCTTTGAGTACGCCGTCGGTTGCTACTGCCACGGTATCGGATATCACCGCACATTCATTCTGTTGTAAACACAAATCCAGATCGTCATCGCGGAATGACTTGGAAGACCACATCGTACCCATTAAGTTATCGCCTTCCTCTATTAGAATATCAAGTACCGCATCGTATGGGTCAACGCCGCGCATGCGCCCAATCTCTTCAAAGTCGGCTCCGACTAGATCGTTATTTTCAGTCGCATTTAGCAGAACAATATCTTTCCATTTTTTTGCTTTAACCAACAACCACATGGGTTGCTCATTGGCTTTTATACGCTCTCTGTCTTCTGAGTTCTTAAGCCTTTTTAGCACCTCATCCACGCCACCAGCTTGAGCCCATTTGGGTAGGATTGCAGCCATCAGTGTGTGAGCCCAATCATGTGGAATGATGTCGAATGCGATATCAGCATCATGTCTGCGGGCAATGTCGATCATTTCAAGTGTATGGTTCATCGCGTAGTCTGGCGCTCCATACTTGGGTTGGATGTGCGAGATTTGCAGACGAGTGCCAGCTTGCCGTGCTGTGGCTATGGCTTCGGCAAACCCAAGGTCGTACTGAGTGTCACGGTTGCGCACATGAGTGGCATACAAGCGCCCGTATTTACTGGCTACTTCGCACATCGGCACTAGGTGTTCAGGTGCTGCCATAATTCCCGGGAAGTACTCAAGCCCCGATGAAAACCCACCGGCGCCCTCATCCATGGCTTGATCAACTAATTTTGCCATTTGCTTTACTTCATCAGGATCACCAGCACGGAGCTCATCTCCCATGACTGCTCGGTGTATCGTACCGTGGCCAACAAAGGCCATCACGTTTACTCCTAATTCACTTGCATCTAAGGCGTCTAAGTATTCACCGAAGCCTAACCAATTGGCGTGTTTTGCTTTGCTTGTATACCAAGGAGACACATGTGGGATAGCTGAATGGGAGCAAACAGGCGCGCAGCTTATCCCGCACTGCCCAATCACTTCCGTTGTGACGCCCTGATGAACTTGGCTTTCAGCACGTGAATCAGCAATCAGAGTGAAATCTGAATGTGTATGCATGTCGACAAAGCCTGGTGCTACTGTTAGTCCAGTAACATCAATGATTTCTTTAGCGTCGTGTAGCTCGTTTCGGTTTATTTCGTTGATTTTTCCGTTAAGAATACCGATGTCGCCTATAAAGCCAGCTGCTCCGGTGCCATCGAATACTTCGCCGCCTTTGAGAATAATATCGAACATAACAGACTCCTATTTGGCCTCGCCATATAACCAGTTTGGAAGAAACAAAACAACATCGGGAAAGATAATTAGCACTAACATCCCTACTATATAGGCGAGAATAAATGGTACCACTGCAACTGATATTCGTTCCATGGATATACCCGATATGCGAGCCGCTACTGTCAAGTTGGCACCTAAGGGAGGCGTTAGAAATCCGATCTCGCAGGTGATAACGGTAAAGATGCCAAAGAACACTGGATCGATTCCCAGCGATACGACCAATGGCAGGAAAACCGAAGTAAACAGCACGATCTGCGCAAGTGACTCCATAAAGGTGCCGATAAATATATAGAAAATACCGATCAACAGCAGTACAAGGATTGGATTGTCGGTCAATGAAGTAATACCAACCTGTACGGCTGCTGGCACGTCATAGAAAGCCGTTAGTTGACCAAAAGCCAGAGTGGGTGTTAACAGAATTAATATGCCTGTAAGCAATGCTGTAAATCGTAAGGCTTCATATAGCTTGATCCACGTCAATTCACGATAGATAAAGGTACCGACAAACAAGGAATAGAAAACAGCGACACCAGCTGCTTCGGTAGGCGTGAAAACACCACCGTAAATTCCGCCAAGAATAAGTATCGGAGCGCCAATTGACCATTTTCCATCCCATGCCGCTTTTAAAAATGGATTCCAAGAGAACGGATCACCGCCACCACCATAGTTGCGTCGACGAGCAATGATGTAAGTTGTGACCATAAGCAGCATTGTGACAAGGATGCCGGGTAACAAACCTGCTAAGAATAATCTTGGGATAGACGTTTCTGATACCAACCCGTAAATAATCATTAGGTTAGACGGTGGAATCAAACTGCCTAGTGCGCCAGCACTTGCCGTAATGGCCGCAGCGAATGGGGTGTCATAACCATCGCGCTTCATCGCTGGCACGGTCACTGAACCAATTGCCGCAGTGGTTGCAGGGCCAGAGCCAGAAAGCGCAGCAAACAGCATGCAGGCGAATACAGTCACCAAACCCATCGAGCCACGGTAGGCACCAACTAAATTCGTCGCGATGGAAATCATCCGAGTGGCCATACCGCCAACTTCCATCAAGCGACCGGCCAGTACAAACAACGGAATGGTGAGTAGCGGAAAAGGCGTTAAGCTGCCATAACCGGTTTGCGCCATTAGCGTATAAGGAATATCAATAAGGAACAGGGCTAACACCGTGGTCAGGCCAACCGATACAAACAACGGCACGCCAATGAGTGTTAGCACGACAAACGCGATGGCTAAAATTGCTAACGGGCTCATCCTTGAGACTCACTATCATTTACAGGAGCAGGCTCATCCCATTCCTCTTCGAGCATTCCTGGTAAACCATTTGCACCATCCTTGTACCAGAGATAATAGGTCTGGACTAATCGCAACAACATCAGGGTATAACCAATAAACAAGATGGTTTGCGGATAAAACTGATTGATGCCAAGACTAGGGCTGGTTGATGGAAATTTCCACAATACCGCGAGGTAGTCCCAACTCACACGTATCATGAATAAGCTAAAGAATGTCCAGAATAGGTCGGCGATAAAAATGGTGTATCGGCCAAAACGCGATGGTAAGGACTGCACTGCAATGAGTATGCGGATGTGGAAACGCTCACGTACGCATAATGCTGCGCCCATATATACCGCCCAAACCATACTGATTGCGGCGACTTCTTCAGTCCAGTGCAGTGCTATTTCAAAAACATAGCGCGCGACAACTTGCGAAAATACGCTGACTGCAATAATGACAAGACAGGTACAGCAAATTAGCTCTTCAAAATGGCGTTCGAGCCATTTTAATGCTGACATTTTATTACTCTCAGGAAGTTAAGCTAAACATTCCGGGAGAGTTAACTCTCCCGGAAACAGTTTACTATTAGCTCGCTACTGCGCTGCGTCCTGAATCTTCTGTACCAGTTCGACAAACTCTGGGCCACGTTTTTCAGCAAATTCTAGTTGCACATTTTTTGCGGCTGCTACGAAATCGGTTTTATCAGGGTCTGTTCTTTTCATACCACCTTCGTTAACTAACCAGTCTCGTACTTCTTCAGTTTCAGCAGCTACTTGCTCTCGAAACTCTGCACCGGCGTCAGTAGCGGCACGTTGAATCTGTTCCCTTTGCTCATCATTTAACTTTTTCATAAATGAATCTGAAGCAAACAATGGCGCCATAGCAACAAAGTGCTCAAGAATTACTAAATGTGGTTCAAATTCAAAAAACTTCATATCTTTGATAAATGATGTACCGTTGTCACCACCATCAACCGTACCGGTTTGCAGTGCTGTTGGTGTTTCAGACCAAGCAAGGGGAACCGGGTTTGCACCAAAGGCTTTAAAGGTTGCCAGCATAACTTCGTTTTTTGGAACACGAACTTTTAAGCCTGCCATGTCTGCCATCGAGTTGACAGGGCGCACGGAGTTATAGAAGTCTCGGTACAACGCTGGGCCAAAAGAGAGTAGGTGTACGCTCGTATCAGCCTGTAAGCGCTCTTTCATAAAGTCGCCTACGGGGCCATCAACCACTCGCTCAAGGTGCTCCTTATTTTGAAAAACATAAGGCAGTACGGTGACATCCATTAATGACCAGTGTGGGGATACGTTATTGGCCGTGATGAAAAAGCCATCAACAGTGCCTAATTGCATTGCTTTAAAGCCCTCATCTTCGCTTGATATCTGGTTACAGCAGCGCATTTTTACTTCGACAGTACCACCGGTGTAGTCTTCGGCTTTTTCCTTGAATATTTTGGCAAAGCGACCATACAGTGAATCCTCTGGCGCACCGAAGCCCAGATTCATTGTGATATCTGCCGCCATGGCTGTGGATGCTGTTAGTCCAAATGCGACCAGTGGGGATACTAAGTACTTTATTATTCCGCGTTTCATACTTTCTCCTGTGGTGATTGTCGAGCTGATTTTCTAATATGGCACAGCACAATAAGTTGGTACAAGTCCTGATTGGATTAATCCGTAAAAAAGGGCATGTGGTGGTTTAAAACTGGTCCTTTCAGTCTCATTGCGAAAGCTCTTATATATTCCTGCTAGCTATGCGTACACCCGTGCCTGTAGAATTTCAAGCTCAAGACACATATCACGAGCTTGAGATGACAACGATATATTCAGCTAAAAAAATCATCACTATGAATCCGGCAAGGCCGGTCGTATCACACGTGGCAGTAAGAGATGGCCGTATTCTGGGCGCGGGTACATTAAGTGAGCTCGTGGGTTTTGGTGAATACTCGTTAGACGAGCGTTTTGAAGACAAAATACTGATGCCTGGCTTGATTGAAGGTCACAGCCATGCCGTTGAAGGCAAATGGTGGCGTTTTGTTTATTGCGGTTTTCATGATCGAATGGATCCACATGGAAAAATATGGTCTGGGCTACAAACCATGGATGATGTGATTGCACGGATGCAAGAAAAAGAAAAGACACTTGACGATCCTACACAAGCGTTGACGGGGTGGGCTATAGACCCGATTTATTATTCAGATAAGAAAATAACTCGACAAATGCTTGACTGCATTTCCAGTACTCGCCCAATAGGAATCATTCATGCATCGGCACATACCATGAGTGTTAATACAAAAGCACTTGAACTCTCTGACTTTATGCGAGCAGGAATAGAACATGTCGGTGTGCCATTAGGTGACGATGGAATGCCAACGGGTGAGCTGAAGGGGCCGGATGTGTATTTCTCGGTTGCCCAAGAAGCAGGCTTTGATGGCAACATGCTTGAATTCGATGAATCAGGCCTAATTGATTTTTCCAGGCTCTGTGTACGCAACGGCGTGACTACCGCTACGGATTTAGCGGCCCAATTATCAGATGATATAGTTGACGTGGGCATACGGGTTACTAATGAAACTGATTTCCCGGTACGTATTTTTTCGTTTAGATTTCACATTGGGCTTACTCCTCAGGAATTAATTGAACAGGTAAAGTCACTCAAACTGCGTTCAACTGATCGGTTCCGGCTCGGCAAAATTAAAGTTATTGCCGATGGATCTATTCAAGGCTTTACGGCACGATTAAATTGGCCGGGCTATTATAACGGTGCCCCTAACGGGCTTTGGTATATAGCGCCAGAGCAGATGCTAGCTATTTACGAGATGGCACTGGAGGCAGAGTTGCAAATCCATACACACACCAATGGTGATGAAGCGACCGACCTAGCCTTAGACACCTTGGAAGCCGCCCTGAAAAAACATCCAAGTAACAATCACCGATTTACTATTCAACACGGACAACTGATTAATGCTGCACAGTATCGACGTATGGCGAAGTTGGATATGTGCGTTAATCATTTTGCCAATCACCATTTCTATTGGGGCGACGAACACTATCGGCTAACCGTTGGGCCTGAACGAGCAGAGCGAATGAACGCATGTAGAACAGCACTAGACAACGGTATTCCGCTCGCAATTCATTCTGACGCACCCATTACGCCCCTGAGTCCACTGTTTACTGCTTGGTGTGCTGTTAATCGACTAACCCACTCTGGCAGAACCCAAGGTGAGTACGAGAAGATCACTGTAGAGGAAGCGTTGTACGCTATTACGATTGGCGCCGCTTATACATTGAACATTGACGATGAAGTGGGTTCCATTGAAGCAGGAAAGCAGGCTGATTTTGCCGTGCTTCATGAAGATCCCACCGCCGTGCCTGCCATGCAGCTTAAAGATATTGGCGTCTGGGGTACGATTCAAGGTGGACGTGTATTTGCAGCTAGCGACATCTAACAGCTAGGTTTATCAAAGATGACGAAATTTAAATGCAAGCAGTAACGCCTGTCACCATTATCGGTGGTTATTTGGGTTGCGGTAAGACAACCTTGGTTAATCACTTGTTACGCAACGCAAATGGCGCACGCCTAGCTGTATTGGTAAATGATTTTGGTGAACTGCCAATAGATGCAGATTTAATAGAAGCTCAAGACGGTGATGTTATTAGCCTTAGTGGCGGTTGTGTCTGCTGTAGTTTTGGTGATGATTTGTCTCGATCATTGAAAACGCTTCGAGCACTAGACTCACTGCCAGATCATATTTTTATCGAAGCCAGTGGCGTTGCCTTACCTGGCGCCATTGGTAATTCATTATCCTTATTGCGCGGCTACCAACTCGAAGGCGTTGTTGTTTTAGTTGATGCGACGAGTGTGCAAGCAGCTAGTGTACAAAAGTATATTGGCGATACCATTGACCGCCAACTCAATGATGCTGACTTACTGGTGTTAAATAAGATGGATCTATTAAATGACAGTCAGGCGATTGAACTTAGGCAATGGATCTGCGAGTATTATGCACATGCACCACTGGTAGAAGCGGTATACAGCAAGATCGATCCGGCCATTTTGCTTAACATAAAAACTGGGCGCAACAGTAGGGATGCAAGTAACCAAGCCGATTACACGCATGATATCTCATCAATGTATTCATCTATCAGCTTGAGGATGGATCAACAAGTGGATGTGCCGATTCTTGCTGAACGGTTGAGCGATAAGGGCTGTGGCCTTGTACGAGCCAAAGGCTTTGTAATGGATTACGATAATTCCATAAAAACTATACAGGTTGTTGGCAGGCGTTGGTCGGTAACGAATGCGCCAGCGGGCGTGGAGACAGGATTAGTTTGTATTGCTACTTCTAGTGAACTAACAGAGGAGAAATTGCGCTCTTTTTGCAATATAGAAGTTACCAAACAAGATGCCGCTAAATTGCAATGCGGCTATTTCGATTAACATGTAATAGGTAATTTACTTTAAAAAACAGCTTTTCTTAGCTATCTTTATTGGCATCTGGATGCGCGGCAATAAACGCATCTAATTGATGACATCGCTGGTTAATCGCTTTAATTGTTGGTAATTCTGATAAGTCACATTCCCATCGCTGTGCATTATAAACCTGTGGTACCAAGCAGCAGTCAATCAGCCCAGGTTGATCACCATGACAAAACTCACCGCTTTTACCATCAGATAATAACGCTTCAACATTCTTTAAGCCACGATCAATGTAGTGTTTCATCCAATCTTTCTTAGTGGTTTCGTTGTCAGCACCAACGATTTTTGCAACGTGTTGTGCAACGCTCAAATTACAAACAGGGTGAATTTCCATTGCGATAGAATGGCTCAGGGCGATCACTCGTTGTTTGTCATGCGGATTGCTGGGTATCAGAGGAACATCTGGCCTAGTATCGTCAAGGTACTGAATGATCGATAGAGATTGCGTCAGTGTGTGACCATCAATTTTAAGTGCTGGCACTAAGGCCTGCGGATTGATCTTTATATACTCTTCGGATTTGTGATCAGCGTTAAGCAGGTTAACGTTGATAGATCGATACTCGATGCCTTTAAGTGCTAAAGCAATGCGCACACGATAGCTTGCTGATGATCGCCAGTAATCATAAAGCACCACGTCGGTCATAGCCCTTATCCGCGTTATGGGTTGAAGTCAGGGGCGGGCAGGATTTTGCCTGTACATTCGCCAAAGCCAATTTTAAACCCATCGCCAATTGCCGCACCAGTTAGCGTTAAGGTATCGCCGTCTTCAAGAAATGATCGAGCCTCGCCGGTATCAAGCGTTAGCGGGTTTTTGCCACCCCAGCTAATTTCTAATAAAGACCCATATGCTTTATCGCTGTCACCCGAAATTGTGCCAGAACCCAGTAAATCGCCAGTATTCATTTTACAACCACCGATAGCATGGTGCGCTAATTGTTGCGCAGCTGAATAGTACATATTTCGATAATTGGTATTACTGATCGTTGTCGGTTTAGCTGAGCCTTCAGGTTTTAGGTGTACTGCTAAGTCGATGTCATACAGCAGAGGTTCTTTTTCTTGTAGGTACGGTAGTAGCTCTACATCTCTTGCAGGCGTGGATACTCGGAAGCCTGCCAGAGCTTCCTTTGTTACAACCCACGGGCTGATAGTGGTGGCGAATACTTTGGCTTGAAATGGGCCTAATGGTTGATACTCCCAAGCTTGTATGTCTCGAGCGGACCAATCGTTTAGCAATACATAGCCGAAAATCATATCGTCGGCTTCGGCAACCGTTACAGGTTTACCCATTTCATTAGGCACCCCTACCACGGCACCCATTTCCAGTTCCAGATCGAGTCGTTTGCACGGACCGAAGTAGGGTATTTCTGCGGTGGGTGGCTTCATCTGGCCTAAAGGGCGGTGTACGTCAGTGCCACTTATGACCACAGTAGAGGCGCGGCCGTTGTAACCAATCGGAATATGCAACCAATTGGGTGGCAGCGCGTTCTCTGCACCACGAAACATGGTGCCAACATTGGTAGCGTGCTGGCGACCTGCATAGAAATCGGTATAGTCGCCGACTGTAAACGGCATATGCATGGTGGCGTCCGATTGCAAGTGCTGTGCATTCTCAATGGCTTTAACTTTCTTGGCGTCAGTTGCAGAATCAGCGCGAAGCAGTTCAATGAGTTGCTTGCGTACATATGACCATTTATCGTTGCCCATTCCCATAAATGCATTAAGAGTGGATTGGGCGAATACGTTTTCTGGGAGTTCAGGGAAAACAGCTGCATCGAAAAGTACTGATAGATCTAGTAAGAAATCACCAATTGCGACGCAACAACGAGGCGTGCCTTTGTCTTTGGCGAATACACCAAATGGCAAATTGTTAAGCGGAAAATCTGACTCCGAATTATTAGCGCTTTCTATTCGACAGTTTAGTAGTTTCATGCGTATTCTGAATCCGTTAATAATTAGTGCGTAGTTCGAAAACTATTTCGGGTTGGGCGTGCCATCAAATTTTCGTCGCATGCCTGCCCAGCAGTCTATGTAGTCATTTTGCACGGTGTCTAGTTGTGCTGCATATTTTGTCATGTGTTGTGGATAACGAGTTTCAAACATAAACGCCAAGGTATTATCCAGTTTTTGCGGTGCTAGGTCTGCATTGGAGGCTTTTTCGAAGCCTGCGTGATCTGGGCCATGAGGTAGCATCATGTTATGCAGGCTCATGCCTCCCGGCACGAAACCTTCTTCTTTGGCATCGTACTGACCATGGATCAACCCCATAAATTCACTCATGATATTGCGGTGATACCATGGCGGACGAAAAGTGTGTTCCGCAACTAACCATCGTGGAGGGAATATTACAAAATCAATATTGGCGGTACCTGCCTCATCGCTGGGTGCTGTGAGCACGGTGAAGATAGACGGATCAGGGTGATCAAACATTAACGCACCAACAGGTGAGAAGGTTGCAAGATCATATTTGTATGGTGCGTAGTTACCATGCCACGCGACCACATCTAGTGGCGAGTGATCAATATCCGAATTGTAGAAATTGCCGCACCATTTAATGGATACGGTGCAAGGTGTTTCTTTATCCTCATAACAGGCAACAGGAGTTTTAAAATCTCTCGGGTTGGCTAAGCAGTTGGCCCCGATAGGCCCACGATCGGGTAGCGTAAGTTTAGCGCCGTAGTTTTCGCAAATGTAGCCACGCGCTGTGCCGTCGGGTAGACTCACCTTGAGCGTTACACCACGTGGTATCAGGCATATTTCTCCAGGCGCCACTTCTATTTTTCCAAGTTCGGTAAATACATTAAGTGAGCCTTGTTGAGGCACGATCAGCATTTCACCATCGGCGTTAAAGAAGTAGTCGTCAATCATGTCGGTATTGGCAACATAAACATGCGATGCCATACCGGCTTGAGTCATCACATCGCCTGCTGTAGTGATTGTGCGTATGCCATGTATAAAGTCAGTGGGTTCGTCTGGCAACGGTGTGGGGTTCCAACGCATTTGTTGTAATGACAATACGGCGTCGTGGTTAGCCGGCGCCGAACGCCATAGCGGCAGTGTAAGTTCGGAAAAACGACCAGTGTGGCGAACACTAGGACGGATTCGATATAGCCAGCTTCGTTCGTTAGTGCCACGTGGTGCCGTGAATGGTGAACCAGACAATTGTTCAGCATATAATCCATAGGCACATTTTTGTGGGCTGTTTTGTCCTTGCGGCAATGCGCCGGGCAACGACTCGGTTTCAAAATCATTACCAAAACCCGATAGGTAGCTAATGCTAGCTTCGGTGGTTTCGCTATTGGACGTGCTCATTTTCTTGTCTCCTGAATGAGTGTCTACACACCCTTAAGCCTTTATATGGTACATGAGGGGCCACTCGCTACTGCGCTCTAACTGGGTAATTATATTAAAAAGCCATGGTCGATACTGTTAGAGATAATACCCGTCAGCTAATTTCTAAACTAAGGGTTCGGCAGTTACGATGACCCCATCGGCATCGGTGTATATATAGTCACCCGGTCGAAACTCAGTACCTCCGAAAGACAATGTCACATTCCGTTGGCCTTTCGTCACTGGGATGAATTTTTTAGCGCAAGTGCCTAAGGCATAAAGTGCTACCGGTATATCTTTGATTTGCTGAGTATCTCGAACATAGCCATTAACGATTATGCCGGCGTAGCCATTTTTTAGAGCGAACTTCATGAGATTCTCGCCGACAATTGCATAGTAAGTTTGGTCTGAATCCACCACGACAACTTTGCCCGCTCCATCCTCGTCACGTAATAGGGTGATCAAATCGCTGTTGTTGCGATCCAGCCGGATCGTTACAATCTCTCCTTGGCACATGGCAGCACCGCCGTAGTTCGAGTATCCCGGGCCCAGTACCGATACTTTGTCGGGATGGTCATCACAAAAATCTGCAGTAAAATCAGCCATGCTTTTCTCTTGAATAAGGTCACCAACCCCGATTTGCGGGGAATAAGAGCAAATTCTACCATCTGAGCTTCGCTCGGCTGCTTGTCTTTTGATACTATGATCGGCTGGATATAGGGCACGTGAACCATGAAAGTCGTAACAGGTGTAATTGGCAATGATATCCACGTTGTTGCCAACCGATTGATGGATCTGTCGCTCAATGCGAGAGGTTATGAGGTCTTCAATTTAGGCGTTAACACCTATTTGGAAGAATTCTTCGATGCAGTAGTTGAGACAGGTGCTGAGATTCTGCTGATTTCATCGCTTAATGGAGAGGCCGAGGGCTGGGGCCGGGAAGTCAAACTGCTCAAAGCTAAATACAAAACCCTCGATAATCTAACCATGATGATTGGTGGCAACCTCACTGTGGGCAGTGGTAATGCCGAAGATATCGTGCCGCGCTATAAGAACTATGGATTCGACCTGGTTTGCCATCAGGTGGATTTAAATACAGGTTTAGACATGCTCGAAAATTACATCCAGGAACACAAACAAGCATGAGTCAATTACAAGAAGAACGAGAGATCATTCTTGGAAATGAGAATGTCGATTCTTTCGATTTTGATGAGGTACGAGAGTTTGTTAAAGGTGCCGACGAGAATTTATTTATCTCTCATCACTTTGCGAAAAAAGAAAAAATGTTGGTGCAGCCTCGAGGTGGGTTTCCAACTTATGAAAAGCAATATGCCTTGTACGAATTTTTTGTCGATGCAAATGTTGATGTGCTGCCGTTAACAATCGATTCCAACACTCGGCTTAACGATTACGCAACAGCCAAAAAAATGTTGCGTTTAAGTGAGGCTAATGAAGTGGATATGTTGAATGGCTATCCATTAGTGAATCATGGTTACCGCACCACACGTAAAATGATGACGCACTTTAATCATCCGGTAAGCCTGCGTCACGGTACACCGGATGCCCGTCTATTGATTGAAATCGCTATAGCGTCGGGTATCTTTGAAATTGAAGGTGGTCCAATTACGTACTTACTGCCTTATTCTAAAAACTTTCCACTAGATAAGGCTTTCCTATATTGGAAGTACGTAGAGCGAGTATGCGCCGACTACTCAACACTGAACAAGCCAATTAATCGAGAATCATTTGGCCCGCTTACCGCAACACTTGTGCCGCCATCAATTACGATCGTAATTCAGTTGCTCGAAATGCTGCTGTCATTGGAAGAAGGCGTGAAGTCATTCTCGGTCTCATTTGCACAGCAAGGGTCGATGCTTCAGGACATCGTGACCGGTACCGTTACTCGAAAGCTAGCCAAGCACTATGCTGCGCAAATCGGTTGCGAAGATGCAGTCATTAATCTTGTTTATCATCAGTGGATGGGTGCGTTTCCAATGAATAGAGATTCTGCTGATCAATTAATCAATATGTCGACGGTCATTGCGTCGATGTGCGGTGCTGACAAGATTATTACTAAAACTCGCGAAGAAGCTGTTGGTATTCCCACCAAAGAGGCCAATGCTCAAACCGTAGCAAATACGCAATACACCCTAAATATTCTAAGCGGTCTTCCGGCCGTGGTTGACGAGCAGGAAGAAGAGATCTTGACTGCCGAGGTTCACGCCATTATGGAGGCAGTATTCAATGATCCAGCTGACACCCTGTGGCGTAAGGTTTTTAACTCGATTAAGAATGGCATCATCGACGTGCCTTTTTCGCCACATATTATCAATCATAATAAAATGATTACTATTCGAGACCCTCAGAAGAATATTCGTATCATCGAACGGGGTAATGTACCGATACCTGATCGTTGCTATGATTATGAAAAGTCCTGCTGTGATCTAAACAAAGACACAACCAGTATCGTTAATGACATTATTCACGATATAGGAATAATGCAGTGAGAGATGCTAACGGTAGTTCAAACGAAAAGCTCTTAATTGATATCGGCAGCACTTATTTTAAAGTCAGCACGAAGGAATCTATCGAGCAGCATTTTCGCGATTTTAATAAACAGATTCTTGATGATCTGATGCATAAGTGCAGTGACACTGTGCAGCGCTTTGAATCGAATGACATTCACATCTGCTCATCAGCGAATGGTGGCTTAAGCACTTTGATCATTGGTTTAACGCATTCTTATTCACTAAAGTACGCCACCAACATTGCTTACAACGCCGGTATTAATGTTATCGAATCAATTATCTTCCAAGATATCGAGGATTATTCAATACCCAGTGATCTGATTGATGTGGTCATTATCGTTGGCGGCATTGATTCAAATGGTGGGCAATTTGATGAGCGGCTCGATAACTATATTGCAAAACTAAACTATTCCAATATTGTTTATGTGGGTAATGGACCCGACGCAATGGCAATAGCATCAAGAGTGGACAAACTATTAGTGTTACCTAATGTCATTGATGATCGTTTGCATATCGTAGAAACCCACTTAAAGGAATACCTCACCAATCTATATCAGCAAGATATAGAGGGTAAGGAGGATATCAAAGACTTGTACAAGATCACTGGCAATCAAATTTACTCCACGCCCTATGTGGTCAATAAATCACTGCCTGAGATAAATGCAACGTTTGCAGTAACTGACCCGTTTATTCTGCTAGACATCGGTGGGGCTACAACTGATGTGCATTACTCTAAGGATCTGGTGCGTGACAATATCGTGACAGAGCAGGGCCACGACAGAATCGTATTTAAAAAGCTCGGCGTATTTAAATCCAGAGAATCGTTGATATTTACCGCCGAGCAAAACGAATTTGCCTATGAGCTTTTAATGCATCTCAAGGTTACTGAAAGCATCTATAAGGAAAATAGTGATAGGGCGACTAAAGTGATTATGCAGCTCGCGATATTTCTGGTGCTATGTGAGATGTCTCACTATAGAGCTGCCAACGTTACCCTGAAACTCCTTGCGATGAATTCGATTGTATTTACTGGCGGTATAACAAAGGTGCTTAACGTTGCAGATATTGAAGATGTTGTTGCTTTCTTCTACCGTAAAATTCTAAATTCTGATCATAAGCCTGCCTGTGTTGTGGATACAAACTATGACATCTGGACGATTGGCGCTAAGGAATACGCATTATGTCAATAAACTGTATACGTATTCTGCTGGAAAACGCAGCACAATCGCACCCCGAAAAAATTGCCTTAACTCATAAAGAAAATCATCTCAGTTACGTTGATCTTCTAGCGCGAGTAAATCAGGTAGCTCTTTATCTTCAAGAGCTAGATTTGCCAAAAGGTGCGAGAGTCGGAATATATTCCAACAAGGACACCTCGCAGGTGATTGCCATATTGGCGATTCTTTCAACTGACTATATTTTAGTACCACTAACAAGGCTTCTAAAGCCAGAACAAGTACAATACATTATTGACGATTGCGGTATTCAATGCATTATCACGGATAAACTGAAGCTAGAGAGTATTGAAGAAATAAATTTTGACGGCCACATTGTATCGATAGAAAACGCTGGTAAAGATATTCCTTCGTTTGAAGAAATATTCAAGTATTACAACAAGCCGTTCCATTGCGATATTAATGGTCATGAAAATGCTGTCATTACTTATTCTTTTGGCTTGACAGGTACTCCAAAAGGAATTGTCATCTCACATCGCAACCTTATTGACTCAGCACGCGTTGTTACACAATATCTTGATCTGAATGAAAATGACGTTATATCTGGATTGTTGATATTCAATCTAGATTATGGTCTTAATCAAATATTTTGCGCTTTGATGAATAGAGCGACGTTAGCATTACATCGATTTATTTTGCCAGAGGATTTTTTCAATCATTTGATCAACGATAACGTAACAGTTTTGCCATTGATGCCAGTTAATATTTCACAGATGTTTGACGAGGATTTATATGCGCATACTAATATCGAATTATTTGACAATGTA
This sequence comes from uncultured Granulosicoccaceae bacterium, assembly GCA_937958675.1. Lineage (GTDB taxonomy): Bacteria > Pseudomonadota > Gammaproteobacteria > Granulosicoccales > Granulosicoccaceae > Granulosicoccus. The sequence continues at coordinate 44,123 of CALGND010000082.1, read as the reverse complement.
CGCACAATCACCTCATCTGGTGGAAACGTCACAACAAAGATGATTGACGATTGCCAGAAGACATTTAGAAATGCAAGTTTCTACTCGATGCATGGACTTACCGAAGCGTTTCGTTCCACATATCTTGACCCTGCACAAATTAAGATTCGCCCAGATTCCATAGGTAAAGCGATACCCGATGTAGAGCTTTACGTATTAGATGAAAACGGCAAAGAATGCGCCACGCGCGAAGTGGGTGAGCTTATTCATCGAGGCAGCTATATCTATCGCGGGTTCTGGAATGCACCCGAAGATACTGCCGAGCGATTCAAATCTGTGCAAATATTAGAAAATGTGGTCGATTTAGAAGGACAGCTTGCTGATGAAACCGTCGTCGCTACGGGTGATTACGTATATAAAGACGAAGAAGGTTATTTCTATTTCGTATCTCGTCGTGACGACATGATCAAAACCAGTGGCTTTCGCGTATCACCTTTTGAGATCGAGTCTGTGGTATCAACGCATTTTCCTCAAATACAACAGTGTGCAGTGTTCGGTATGGATAACCCACAAATAGAAGAAGAGATCGTCATGGTGTATTCAGCACCCAGTGAACTGTCAGAAAAAGAGATCACCTTTGAGCTAAAGAAGCATCTGGCGTCTTATATGGTGCCAAGCCGGATTGTGTATCGTAAATCGCTGCCGTTGGTCCAAAGTGATGAAAATCAGATTAATAAAGATGAACTAAAGCGGGATTTGTCTAGGCACTAGAGCCGTGTTCACTACAACTCTACGTGCCATCATCCCCGTTCTGTTTGTTCTGCTTTGGAGTACAGGTTTCATTATGGCTCGTTTCGGCATGGAAACGGCTGAGCCTGCCAGCTTTTTATCCATCAGGTTCTCTTTAGCAGCACTAGCGTTACTGGCTTTGGCGCTACTCTTTCCTAAATTTAAAACGAAGAAAGTCCAATGGAAGCAACTTGCACACGCGGCGGTGGCTGGAGTGTTGTTACAAGCCGTTTATCTTGGGGGTGTCTTCGCAGGTGTTAACGAAGGTATCGGTGCTGGCTTGTCGTCTCTTATTGTTGGCATTCAACCTGTATTGACTGTTTTACTAGCTGCCCTGTGGTTGTCCGAAAAGTTAAACAAGACGAAGATCATTGGTATTACCTTGGGATTTATCGGTGTTGCTCTCGTCACTGCTGAATGGAGTCAAGTCGATGATGTAATATCAGTAAAGGGTATTGGTTTTTGTATTGCTGCTCTATTGGGTATAACGCTTGGCACCTTGTATCAAAAACGATTCTGCCAATCAATTGATCTGCATTTCAATATGATCGCTCAATACGTTGCCAGCGCTCTGTTCTTACTTCCTTTTGCACTTGTGTTTGAATCTTACTCAATTGACTGGACGCCAAAGCTTCAGCTAGTGATGATTTGGCTGGTGCTGGTATTGTCATTGGGGGCGGTGTTCCTGTTGATGTGGTTAATAAAGGTGGGTGAGGCAGGCCGTGTGTCTACGTTGTTCTTTTTAGTTCCTCCGGTAGTCGCTATCGAGGCTTGGTGGTTGTTTAACGAGCCGCTTACGTTAACCGTTATTATTGGTACGCTCTTGTGTATTATGGGCGTGGGTATTGTTAGCGGTACCTTTACTAACTTACGCATTGTCACTTTAGGCAAATGAAACATTATTGACGCGATTTATTTTAGTCGCCGACGAGTCGCTGACAAGTTGTCGTCAAGCTATCGTTAATCATTCGTCAATCAATTGTATAAAGCGTTTCTCGAGCATATTGATAAATGTTCGCACTCGATCTGGTACGTATTGTCTAGTTGGATATACCACGTATAAATCAGCACCATGGCCTGGAGCGACACGTTGGTAGTCGGGCGAGAATGAGTCCAACACACTAACTAAGCGTCCAGCTCTTATGTCGTCGATCACATCGAGGTAGGATTTTAACGCGATTCCTAAACCCTGAACGGCCCATTTGCGAACCAAGGAACCATCATTGGCAGATTGAAACGAGTTAATAGACACACTCTGTTGCTTGTTGTCTTTTGTAAAATACCAATTAGTCAGTGGTTCAGACAATCGAACCATTGTTAAGCAATTATGTTGTAGTAAATCATCTGGGCCCGAAGGTGTGCCATTTTTCGCTAGATAGGCAGGCGAAGCAACCAGCACTCGATGATTAGCGGCAAGGCGTTTCGCAACTAAGCTACTGTCCGGCGGCTTGCAGTAGCGAATAGCAACATCGATATTGAGTTCAGCTAGATTAACAATGCCGTCGGTGAGATGTAGGCAGGGCGCTATTCCGGGATGCTTGTCAACCAGCTTCGAGAGCAAAGGCGCGACATACTGCTGCCCTAAGTCAGAAGTAGCGGTAACATGAAGGGGGCCAATTAATTGAGTGCGACTTGACAGTAACTGCTGTTCCACCTCCGTAACATCGGCCAGGATACGAACACTTGCATCGTAAAAGGCTTGCCCCGCCTCCGTAACCGACACTTTTCGAGTAGTTCGATTGAGTAGTCGTGTATCGTGTCGTTTTTCAAGGCCATTGATACGCGCACTAACGCTGGCTGGAGATAAATTAACTTCCCGCCCGGCAGCTGCAAGCCCACCTGATCGGACCACCCTAACAAATAGGTCCATGTCACCAAATTTGTCCATATTGTTCAGTATAGCTGAATAGTGATTTTATAAATTACATCATTATCAAATACAGATATATGAATTAAATTGAGGTTTTGGCTGTTGTCTTGGGATTTTTTGGCTGTCTTGCAGGCGGCACTTTCTAGAGGGGTAAATAGATTTGCTCATATTAACGCGGCGTATAGGAGAGAGTATTGTTATCGGTGATGATGTAAAAATCACCGTGCTCCGTGCAGGTACATCTCAGGTAAAGCTCGGTGTAGACGCACCAAAGGGGGTGTCAATTCATCGTAAAGAGATCTATCAGATCGTTACAGAAATAACGGAAAGGATTAAAAAGAAAAATCCGGTGCTGTAACGCATTATTTTTGCAAACTTAAGACGTAACATCCAGAGTTTGAGCTCAAGACAGTGCAGTTTCTGTATTACTTGGCTCTTTAACAAACTTGAGCAGCACCATACCAATAATAAACAAGAGTAAGATCGACACTATTCCGATACGCGTACTCCCACTTAGTACACCGACTATCCCCACGAGCACAGGCCCAACAACAGCCGCAGATTTGCCCAGCATATTTAGAAAACCGAAGTACTCGCCGCTTCTGTCTTGCGGAATCAGATGACTAAACATAGATCGGCTAAGCGATTGTACGCCGCCTTGAAAGAGGCCGAGAACCACAGCCAGTATGTAAAAATGAGTTGTGGTTTGCATGAAAGCGGCAGCAAACGTTGCTACAACGTAGGCGCTTAGCGCAATCCAAAGGCCAAATTTTGCACCGTGTCGTTGGCCAATGCGACCAAAAAACAAGGTGGCGGGAAATCCGATAAATTGTACGATTAGCAAAGCGGTGATTAGACTGTTGGTAGGCAAGCCAATTGAAAGCCCGTAATCAACCGCCATTCTAATAATTGTTGCCAAGCCATCAATGTAAAACCAATAAGCTAATAGAAATAGTGCCACGTTCTTATCGGCTATAATTCGTTTCGTCGTTTGCGCTAGTTGACGTAACGAGCCCGCTATCGTTACGCCTTTTTTGGCTGCGCTAGGGTCGTCTTTAATATTTAACAGTAGGGGAATGGTAAACAAAGTCCACCAAATTGCTACGCTAACAAACGACCATCGCACCGCTTCTGCTGCATCCGCTAAGCCAAACATGGCAGGCTTTAACGTCATGACCACGTTAAGCAGAAACAAAACCCCACCGCCCAAATAACCCAAGGCGAACCCAAGGGCCGAAAGGCTGTGTTGTTGTGATCTAGGGGCTATTATTGGCAGGAGTGCATCATAAAAAACGTTAGCGCCAGAAAATCCGATTATGGCGATTACATAAACCAAAACCGCAACTGGCCACATACCCTGTGCTACAAAAAAGAAACTGCTAGTGGCGAGTATGCCAAGCATGGCGAAGCACAGCAGTAGTCGTTTATGTAATCCGCTAGAGTCAGCAATAGCACCTAAGAGTGGCGCAAGGATTACGATAATCAGGCTCGCTACAGAGTTGCCTAGGCCTAAATAAAATGTGCTGGTGGTGACCGCCATGTCTCCACTCCAATATTGCTTAAAGAATATTGGGAAAAATCCAGCCATAACAGTAGTGGCAAATGTGGAGTTGGCCCAGTCATAGAAAGCCCATGAAAGCTGCGGGCGTGTTGTTTTTGTTAGCATGAGAGGAATGCTAACTCACTTTGAGGGCGCCCACCAGCCGCCAATTCGCTTTACGCAGAGATGCTTACCCATGACGCTACAACATATCCCATTTGAACAATTTAATGCCAAGCCATGGAAAAACGGCCTTGGTACTACTTATGACATTGCTCTATTGCCAGAAGGTGCGGATCACAACAGTTTCGATCTTCGTTTTGCCCTATCTCCGATAGTCGAAGACAATATATTTTCAGCGTTTCCGGGTGTAGAACGGGTTATCACGCCGATTGAGGGAGAGGGACTTAATTTAGAGTTTGATGATACTGAAAGCCAGCTTTCTCTGTATCAATCGCTACGCTTTGACTCTGCACTCACACCAATGGGAAGGCCTCTATCAGGGCCAATAAAGGTGATCAATGTCATGGCAAAGCGTCATAGTTGGCACTTTCTGAGTTGTGATGTGACAGATCGGAACGAATACGACATCCAGAGCGGAGAAGTGCTGTTTTTGTTTGCTCTGGAGAGCTGCTGCGTACAATCCGGTGACGCAGTGGTCGATGTAGCGAAACAGGGTGCTGTATTGGTTACAGGTGCTGCTGGTGTGTCTGTTTCATCTGTAGGTTCAGGTATATTACGAGCGCATTTAGGGCCTTGTTTAGCCGATAACTAACAACTTTTCCACGTGGGAAATTAGGCTGCAACCGAATAAATGTTGAAGTTGATGTGACGATAGATAATCCGCTAGTCACAATAACCACCATGATCACACCGAGTCGTGATTGGTTTGTCGGTTTTCACAATGTTCGTCTTGATGATAGGATACGCGGCTCAGCCTCAAACGCTATCGCTACATTCGTCAATGAAACAACCCAAAAATACACCACTATTTGAACGCATTGCTGAAACCATTAATGCAAGCTCACAACAAGTACAAGTTGCGGTGGAAATGCTTGACAATGGTGATACGGTGCCATTTATTTCGCGATACCGTAAAGAGGCTACAGGGGGTTTAACCGACACTCAACTACGTGATCTTGAACAACGACTCTCATACTTGCGTGAGTTTGATGCACGTAAAGAATCCATCCTCGCAGCCATCGACGAGCAAGGCGCATTAACTGACGCGCTGCGAAGTCAGATTATGCAAGTCGATACAAAATCGGCTTTAGAAGATCTATACCTACCTTATAAAAAGAAACGTCGAACTAAAGGGCAAATTGCAATTGAAGCGGGTCTTGAACCATTGGCTGATTTGTTGTGGGGTTCACCTGAAAAGCATCCTGACGATGAAGCTAAGTCATTTGTTAGTGTAGAAATAGGCATTGCTGACGAAAAAGCAGCACTAGAAGGTGCACGTTCAATTTTGGTCGAACGGTTTGCCGAAGACGCCGTGTTGATCGGCCGCATCCGCGATCTACTACAAAATCAAGCCTACTTATGCGCCAGTGTAACTTCCGGTAAAGATGTGGAAGGCGAAAAGTTTCGTGATTACTTTGATCATCAAGAGCACTACAGTAAGGTTCCTGGGCATCGGGCTCTAGCCATGTTTCGAGGCCGAAAAGAGGGGGTGTTGTCATTACGCTTGCTGCTTAAAGAGTCAGAGGGATATGGTGATACTGGCTGTGTCGATACCGTTGCGCGCCATCTAGGTTTCTTAAACCAGCAGCTGCCCAGCGACGCTTGGCGTGAGCAAGTGGTTTCATGGGTATGGAAAGTTAAATTAGTTTCGCATCTTGAAATCGAATTATTTACCGCCTTGAAAATTAAGGCCGATGCTGAAGCGATTAGTGTGTTCGCAGCTAATTTGCAAGATCTGCTTCTATCTGCCCCAGCTGGTGCGCGCCCAACCTTAGGATTAGATCCAGGCTATCGCTCTGGCGTGAAGGTGACAGTGATCGATAGTAATGGCAAAGTTGTTGAACACGACACTATCTACCCGCATGCCCCCCAAAAACAATGGGATAGAGCGGTGGCCACGCTCAACACGCTCTGCAAACAGCACAAGGTTGAACTGATAGCTGTCGGTAATGGTACAGCTAGCCGTGAAACTGAAAAACTTGCTGAAGAAATTATTAAAACGTCCGGTGTTAGTGGTATCACCAAAGTGCTGGTTTCGGAAGCCGGTGCATCAGTGTACTCGGCGTCCAAAATTGCTGAGGAAGAGTTCCCTGATTTAGATGTCACCATTCGCGGCGCTGTATCCATCGCCAGGCGCTTACAAGATCCACTAGCGGAGCTTGTAAAGATAGACCCCAAAGCAATAGGGGTTGGCCAATATCAGCATGATGTATCTCAAACTGCCCTGGCGCGTAGTTTAGAGGCAACCGTCGAAGATTGCGTGAACTCTGTAGGCGTTAATCTTGATACCGCATCTGCGGCTCTATTATCACGTGTTGCTGGCTTATCGACAACGCTTGCTGAGAATATCGTTGCCTACAGAGATGAGCACGGCACTTTTGATACTCGTGCTCAGCTTAAAAAAGTACCTAGATTGGGCCCAAAAGCGTTCGAACAATGCGCGGGCTTTTTGCGAATACCATCCGGATCCAATCCATTGGATGCCTCTGGCGTGCATCCAGAAACGTACCCGGTTGTTAAACGCATAATAAAACATGCTGAGCGTAAATTAAGCGACGTCATTGGTGATACAGCGTTTCTTACATCGATTAATCCTAAACAATTTACCGATGAACAATTTGGCGAGCTCACGGTAAAAGATATTTTATTAGAATTAGAAAAACCAGGTCGAGATCCAAGGCCAGAATTTAGAGCGGTAAAATTTAAAGATGGTATTGAATCTATTAATGATTTACAAAACGATCAAATATTGGAAGGTCAGGTAACCAACGTAACCGCTTTTGGAGCGTTTGTTGATGTCGGAGTTCACCAGGATGGTTTGGTCCATATATCTGCGCTGGCTGATACCTACGTTAAAGACCCTCGTTCAGTAGTTAAAGCAGGAGACATCGTCAAGGTTAAAGTGATGAGTGTTGATGTCGAGCGAAACCGGATAGCGCTGTCTATGCGACTAAGCGATAGCGCCGACGACGCATCCAAGCCTCTTGAAGCGAAGCCAGCTCGAAAAAATAAGCAACGCTCAGAGCAGCGCAACTCAAACAAAGCGCCAAAGCAGCAACGTCAGCCAACACAGCCTGATGCGCCTTCAGCGTTGGCATTGTCTCTGAAGGCGGCGATGGCGGGTAATTCTAAAGACTAGCTGCACTAAGCAGCTCGGAAAATCTGGTGACTAACAACAATAGGTCGTTCTAAACTCATGTAAAGCTATAGCAATTTGATAATCTGTAGCTTAGCTAGAGGAGCGACTTATGGCAGAGCAAAAGCCCAACATACTAATAATTATGGTAGACCAGCTCAATGGGACTTTGTTTCCCGATGGGCCGGTGGAATGGTTGCATACACCGCATCTAAAAGCGTTGGCAGCACGCTCTACGCGTTTTCAAAATGCCTACACAGCGTCGCCGTTATGCGCACCAGGCCGAGCAAGTTTTATGTCGGGTCAGTTGCCGTCACGTACCCGTGTTTATGACAACGCAGCTGAATTCGCATCAGATATCCCTACTTATGCACATCACTTACGCCGTGCGGGATACTACACCTGCCTTTCCGGAAAGATGCACTTTGTTGGGCCAGATCAACTACATGGGTTTGAAGAGCGGTTAACTACTGATATTTACCCAGCAGACTTTGGTTGGACTCCTGATTATCGAAAGCCCGGTGAACGAATCAACTGGTGGTATCACAACATGGGCTCAGTAAAAGGTGCAGGTGTTGCCGAAATCACTAATCAGATGGAATACGATGATGAGGTTGCTAACTTTGCGACTCAAAAGTTATATCAATTGTCCAGAGGCTTGGATGAGCGGCCTTGGTCATTGACTGTGAGTTTTACCCATCCGCATGACCCATATGTAGCTCGTCGAAAATTCTGGGATATGTATAACGATTGTGGGCATCTTGAGCCGGCGGAAGCTGCATACGACTATGAAGATTACGACGCGCATTCTAAACGCATTATGCTAGCGAACGATTACAAGGCGTTTGATATCACAACAGAAGATGTACGTCGATCTCGACAAGCCTATTTTGCCAACATTTCCTATCTCGATGAAAAGGTGGGGCAGTTAATTCAAGTGCTGGAAGAAACTCGGCAGGCAGACAACACCGCTATTGTGTTTGTATCTGATCATGGAGATATGATTGGCGAGAAAGGATTGTGGTTTAAGATGAATTTTCTTGAAGGTTCATCAAGAGTACCGCTGATGATCAGCGCTCATGGTATGAAACCTGGCGTGATACAAGCGCCTGTATCCAATATCGATGTTACGCCCACATTGGCAGAGCTTGCGGGTGTATCACTTGATGAGGTACAACCATGGACTGACGGTATGAGCTTAGTTTCAATGGCTAATGGCGAAGCGCGGCAAGCTCCTGTGTTAATGGAATACGCAGCGGAGGGTAGTTATGCACCTGTTGTCTCAATTCGGCAGGGCGCATGGAAGTACAATCGATGCAAATTAGACCCTGAACAACTGTTTAATCTAGAAAACGACCCCCAAGAAAAAACTAATCTCGCTGACTCCAACGAACATCTCGATGTGCTACAGCAGTTCCGTGATCAAGCTGACATACGATGGAACTTAGATCAATTCGATAAGCAAGTGCGAGAATCGCAAGCGCGGCGTTGGGTGGTGTATGAGGCACTTAGAAACGGTAATTACTATCCTTGGGAATTCCAACCGCTACAAAAAGCATCTGAACGCTATATGCGAAACCATATGGATTTAAATGTTTTGGAGGAAAATCAGCGATTTCCACGCGGGGAGTAATGTAATAGATTGCTTTCTATCGACCGCGTTAAATTTCGTTACCAGGGTCATGAATATTACGGTAATTTCTCGGCCACAACTCTTTGGGTAGGGCGCTGCGTTCTTGGATCCACGGATGGATTGCGACTGCTTGTTGTAGCATGCCAAAAGCTGCTTTTGGCCGATTTTGAATCTGTAAAATGTGGTACAAACCAGATAGTGCACCGAAATGATTAGGTTCCATTTTGAGGACGACTTCTAAGTCAGTTTTTGAGCTTTCATAGTTTTGGCGTAAGAATCTAATAAATGCGCGTTGGTTATACCCTTCGGCATACTCCGGTGCCAGCTCGATCACTTTATCAAAATGGTGTTCTGCTGCTTCATAGTCATAGGATTCTCTGCGTTCAATTCCAGCATCTAGAGATGCTCGAACCTCTGCCGTAGGAGATTGATCGAACCAACATTCCCAGATTTGACTCTCAGCGGCTCTGCCTTCCTGTTCTGATTTAGCCAGGGAGAGTGTTCTAAATAGGTCTATTTTGGCTGCATCTTTTGTAGATGTTCCCTCTGCAATGGCTAGGCTACTAGCTGTTGCAAAAGTCGCTGTGATCCATGTCGCCCTTATAAAGGCCAAAGCGATTGCAAGTGTGCTGAATAGGGCTCTATGATTTAGTCTGTACATTGTGCTCCCATGATAAGTCGATCAACGATATAAGATAAAGTTCAATTTTCTGCAAATTGCTTGTTATGCTGCCCTGATAAAGTAGAATTATCAAATAATAATCTATCACTTTTAGCCATGTCACTTTTAAGCGAAAAAACAATTAAAATCGATATCGTCTCTGACGTGGTTTGCCCTTGGTGCATCGTAGGGTATAAGCAATTAGAACAAGCATTAGAGCAAAGCAATATCACTGCAGATATTCATTGGCAACCCTTTGAGCTCAATCCTACAATGCCAGCTGAAGGGCAGAATCTGCAAGAACACATTGCAGAAAAATATGGTAGCACTAAAGAGCAAAGCGCAGAAAACCGACAACGATTGACTTCTTTAGGGGAGTCGTTCGGGTTTGAGTTTAATTTTACAGATGATAGCCGAATGGTTAACACGTTTAAAGCTCATCAACTTCTGCATTGGGCTGGCTTGCAGTCTAGTCAGCACGAACACAAATTAAAACTTGCGATGTTCAAAGCATACTTTACTGAAAAACAACATATTAGTGATGATGAAGTATTAGTTGGAATCGTATCAAGCGCAGGTTTTGATAAGGATGAAGCGTTAAAGGTTCTTCAAGAGCAAACGTATGCATCAGAGGTCAGATCACGGCAGCAACATTGGACCAACAATGGTATTACTGGGGTACCGGCAATGGTATTTCGTGATAAATATTTAGTCACTGGCGCACAAGGTGTTGATAATTACGTTGCGGTGGTAAAGCAAGTGCTTGAAGAAGAGTAACTATAGGATGATGGTTCGGTAAAAATTATGCTTTTTGGTTGTCAATCAGCGCGGAAACCGCGCCATAAGTCGAAACACAATACGGAACCAAATAAGTCAGCATGCATTTCCATAGTTCAAACTCAGACATATCATCCATCACATCCCCTTGATTGATGAGATTAAGGATGGTGCCTACAATAGCGGCGATGATGAGTGATCGTTTGACAATCGCAGGGCGTCTGGCCAATTTAAAAAACATCATTTAGCGTTTTCCATTTCCATTACGTTGGTCAACTCAGGACAAGCACGTTGTTGCGCGTGTGTCAGTGTCAACACTCTTGCTGGTATCATACTAGATAAAGCACTCGCTGAAGTACGTCGACAGCCGCTGAACTATACAATTATCTCTTAAACGGTAAGCCAATCAAAATGTCTAACACAGCATACGAACTCATCGCGATTGATCTAGATGGGACATTGGTGGATTCTGTTGGTGATTTACATTTTGCGGTATCGACGATGCAAAAAAGCATGAATCGGGAAATCTCAACTCAAACTGATGTTCGTAACTGGGTTGGTAATGGTATAGAGCGTCTGGTTCATCGAGCGCTTAGTAACTCTATGAATACTGATGCAGAGTCCGAACTGTTTAGCGTTGGTTTTTCACTATTTGATCAAGCCTATGCTGATCATAATGGACGGCATTCGTCATTGTATCCAGGGGTTGAGAAAGGTCTAGAGTGGCTATCCGGATTAGGTATTCCTCTGGTAATTGTGACTAACAAAGCCAGGCGGTTCACTGAGCCGTTGATTGCTGCGTTGGGAATTGACGAATATTTTGATTTTCTAGTGGCTGGGGACGATGTCACTGATAAAAAACCTCATCCTGCAGCACTGTTGGAGGCAGCCCGCCGTTGTAAAGCTAGCCCTGTGCATAGCATCTTGATAGGAGACTCAATTTCGGATATCAAGGCAGCAAGAGCGGCAGACTTTATTTCTATCAGCGTAAGCTACGGCTACAATCACGGTTTGCCTATTCAGGCAGGTAAAGGGCAGTCTCAAACTGATGCGATAGTTGATTCGTTCGATGAATTGCCAGCTTTATTTCACAAGCTCTCGGCGGTCAATTGAAATCTGTTAGTATTGTCGGCAGAGCGTTCTGAAGCGCCTCCCGTCCGCGGCAAGGGACTATCCCATTCAGGTAGTATCAACGCTGAAACCAACCTCTTTTCAGCCTGTCATCGCGGATCCGGGCAACAATGAAAGGAGGTCGCTATGACCAATCGCCTGACCCACTCCCTACCCAATAACCCCAGTTTAAGCCTGTTAAAAAAACAAGCCAAAAAGTTAGTCAAACAGTTTCGTGAAAGGCAATCTGATGCCTTAACATTCATTAATACGAACCATCCCAAACCTGAGTCCTTTTCTGGCCTTCGAGATGCTCAGCTTGTGGTTGCGCGCTCATACGGATTTAGTGGATGGCCAGAACTAAGCGAAGCCGTGGAGCTTAAGCTTGATGCAAGCAAGGGTTTACTCGAAAAGGTAGCCCTATTCATACAGCTAGGATGTGTGCAATACCAAGGCAACGATTTGTTGCGTAATTATCAACGCGCTAGCAAGCTCCTATCTGCTAACCCTGAGATTGCGGAATACGACTTCTATTCAGCCTTGGTTGCAAACAATGCCAAGGCAGTGTCTAGATTTTTGCAATCAAACTCGAAATTGGCTATTGCCTCTGGTGGCCCCTTAGCAATGCCTGCATTACTGTATACGCTTTATAGCAGGGTCAGTGAGCCTGAAGGGCGGCAAGATTCATTATTGATTACGAAAATGCTAATTGAAAAAGGTGCTGATCCAAATTCGCACATGATGCTAAATGATACCTATCGATTCACTGCGTTAACCGGTGCGATGGGCGAAGGCGAGCAAGGTGTAAACCAACCTCCCCATCAGTACGCTGATCAAATAGCGGCGATACTGCTCGATGCAGGCGCTAATCCAAATGAAGGACAAGGCCTGTACAACACCATGTTTACTGATAGTGCGGACAAGTGGCTAGCTCTTTTGATAAGTAAAGGCTTGACCGTAAACGATAGGCTCAATTGGGACGATGCCGACGATGATAAGAAGGCATCAACGCTGGACTACCAACTATCCTGTGCAGTGGATAGCAATCGTTATTCTCGAGTGAGCTTGCTTTTGGATGCAGGCGCTAATCCGAATACACGTAGTACGTACAACGGTAGAGCTGTACATACCAATGCCTTGTTAGCAGGCCAATTAGATATAGTCGAGCTCCTACAAAACAATGGAGCGATAGCAGAAGAACTGGATTTTAAAGATCAGTTTAAATTAGCCTGCGTTGGTGAGAAATTTGATGTCATTTCAGATTTAATTGTATCCCATCCAAAATTAATAGAAGATCCTACCTTACTCCATGCTGCGGCAGAGCATGCAAGCTTAGCAGTCGTTAAGAACTTGATTGGTCAAGGTTTCGATATAAATGGCCTATCCGAGCAGGGTCGCACGTTGTTGCACCAGTGTGCTATGAAGAACGATACCGCACAGGTTCAAATGCTGTTGACTTTAGGTGCACGACTAAACATCAAAGACAGATCACACAATAGCACCCCTATTGGGTTTGCATCGTATTGCGGTTCGTACGATTCCATGCGCCTGATGTTGAATGCATCTGACTCATTGCTGGATGCTGTTTGCTGTAGTTATTTCGAAAGAGTAAAGGCGATAGTCACACAAAATCCTGAAGCAATTTTCGAAAAAACAGAGCTTGGGAACTCAGTGTTGCACATTGTAGGCTATTGGCTACATGACGAACCAGAGTACGATACATACAAAACATTAGTAGACTGCTTGATTTCAGCTGGGGCCGATATTGCGGCGAAAAACAGTGTAGGCCAAACTCCAACAGAGTTTCATCTTGCTAACGGATACGAAACCTTAGCTGAGCTGTTGAGTGAGTACCGTTAACGACGGCGATGTTAGCAGTGTTGTTGCAGTGTTACTATGCTGACCGGCTACTAGTCTTTATCGATTTTCACTCGGCCACGTAGCGATTTCGTTTTTGACTGTTTAGTTTTACTATCCATACGGCGTTTGACGGAGTTGCGGCTGGGTTTGGTTGGTACTCGCTTTTTATGTACAACGGTTGCAGCTAATATTAATTCACGTAGCCGATCGAAGGCGTCTTTCTTGTTCTTCGCTCGGCTGCGGTGGCTTTGTGCTTTGATGATCACCACGCCGTCGTCTGAGATTCTTTGATCATCCCATGCCAGCAATTTATCTTTATAGCCTTGCGGGAGCGATGATGCATTGATATCAAAGCGTAAATGAATCGCTGTCGATACCTTATTGACGTGTTGGCCGCCAGAACCGCTTGCTCGTATAGGCTGTAACACTATCTCCCTTTCGGAAATACTGACAGGGCCTTTGATGTGTAGCATGTTAAGCAGTATATCGATTTGGTGTTAATGTAGCGGATTATGAGCAAAAATCACTCCGATTATACATTCGACTTCCATTCCTATCTCATTGACTGATACAAATCCATAGTTTGTGTGAACGCATATATGGGCTCGTTTAAACGTGATGGCGACTCATTTATTACTGCTAACTGATACCAAGATAGCCTCGAATTTTCGCTTGATTATTTTGCAAATTTGCAATATCAGAAATTTCAGGGCAGCGGCCGTTCTCGATAAATGCGACTCGGTCTGCAATTGACAATACCGTGTCGATATGGTGCTCAACTAACAGTACCGCAACGCCTTCGTTTTTCAGTTTGACGATAACATCTTTTATCAGCGCGATTATTGAAGGTTGAAGCCCTTCGGTAGGTTCGTCCAGCAATAGCAGTTTGGGTTCCATGCTTAGCGCCCGCGCCATCGCTAACATCTGCTGTTCGCCACCTGATAGCGTCTCGGCGCGTTGTTTCAATCTTTCGCGCAGTCGGGGAAACATATCCAGCACGTGTTCTCTTACTGCAGGGTTAGAACCCTTCACCATCAGGCCGATCTCTATATTCTGTGCAACGGTTAGCTCTGAAAACAGGCCTCGTCCCTGTGGCACATAAGCAATGCCTTGTTTTGGTATCTCGTAGGCAGACAGCGTGCTTAGGGTATTGTCTTCGCATTGAATACTTCCGGATTTCAACGGTAACAAACCCATTATTGATTTTAGTGCGGTAGTCTTTCCTGCACCGTTGCGCCCCAACAGGCACATAATTTCGCCAGCTTTGACATCAAAAGACACATCAAATAGCACCTGCACATTATCATAGGCCACCTCAATGTTATTTAAATTAAGCATTAACGGTTCCAAGATAGGCGGCTTGCACATCAATGTTTGCTCGAATTTCTGCAGGGCTACCTTCTGCCAACACTTCACCAAAATTGAGCACTGTGATTAAGTCAGCGGTTGCCATCACGACATCCATATTATGTTCGATAAGTAGAATGGTTGTATCCCCAGCCAGGTTTTTTAATAATTTGATAAAAGATTCTATCTCCTCGGCTGACAAACCCTGTGTAGGCTCATCTAGGATGAACAGGCTAGGGGATTGAGCTAAGCCCATTGCAATCTCAAGTAACCGCTGATGGCCATAACTAAGATCGCCAGCAATTTGTTCGTACCGGTCCGTTAGGTTAACGCGATCCAGCGCATCTGCTACGCGTTGTGCTACCGTTTTAGAATCTGTTGAATTACTTATTCGACGAGCGGCCAGTGCTACATTTTCGTGGACGGACAAACTCGAAAAAATTGAAGTGATCTGAAAAGTGTATGCCATGCCAAGCGCAATACGTTTATGCGCCGGTAAGCTAGTAATGTCTTTATCTTTAAATATAACCGTGCCATTGGTAGACGGTATTTTACCGCTGAGCATACCGACAAACGTTGATTTACCCGCACCATTTGGGCCTATGATGGCGCGAATTTGACCTTGCGGTAAACTAAAATTCACATCATTAACGGCCGTTAAACCAGAGTACTGTTTGGTTAAACCGCTTGTAGAGAGGAGGATCATGGTAACCACCTAATCACTCGTTTTCGTACAATGCCTGCTAATCCCTGCGGTGCAAACAACGTTAGTAATATTAGGGCAACACCCGCGACTAGCAGATAAGCGCTAGTAAACTGGCTTGATATATCGATTAGGTAAAACATAAACAGAGCACCAATTAATGGCCCAATTGTGGTGCCTGCTCCACCTAACAAAACATAAAGCAAGGGGAATATCGAGTATTGAACCGTTGCGAATGTGCCTCCGACATAGCCAAATAGTAGGGCGTATGCAGCACCGGCCGAACCAGACATAGTGCCAGATATCACTACCGCCAGCCATTTATGCAGCTGAACATTGTAACCAAGCATTCTGGCTCGTTCTTCATTTTCTCGAATAGCAACCAGCGTTTTACCAAACCCACTTTGAACAATCCATCCGATAAGTAACAGGCTGATAGCGAATAGCAGCACGGACACATAGTAACGATTAGTCGCATTTGTAAGGTCAAAGCCTGCCACTATTCTTTGGCTTTGTTTGATAACAAACCCTTCGTCGCCGCGTGTGTATTCTCCCAATAATAAGATCGTCAAATAACCTGCTTGCGCAAACATGAGCGTTACGATCATAAATGCAACGCCGGCAGTGCGCAAAGCTAAAAAGCCTACCACAGCAGAAACGAAGGCTGCAAAACCTAGCCCTGCGATTAAGCCTATCAAAGGTGATACATGCAGATATTGCATGGCTAAACCCAATCCATACATGCCTGATGCGAAAAACAGAGCATGGCCAAGGCTGAGTAATCCTGTATAGCCAAACAGCAAGTTATAGCCCATTGCATAGATGGCCAGTATCAACACTCTTGCAATAATGCCACTGTGGTAATCGGGCAATATCAAAAAAGAAGCTGCTAGTACCCCGATTATGAGTAGGTGTAAACCCAGCGCTTTCGCTTTGTTATTTGTGGGGGTGGTGATTGAGCCGCTCATGATATGCGCTTGCCGAACAGGCCTTGAGGCCGGAAAATCAACACGAACGCGACGAGTAGTGTGGCAAGAATTTTGGCTAATGTTGGTGAAAAGAACACCGATATGATGCCGTCGCTCATGCCAATTAATATCGCCGCGACAATGGTGCCGGGTATGCTACCAAGGCCGCCGATGATCACCACAATAAACGATAGCAACAAAGGGTCACCACCCATGAGATAGTGTGCTTGCTGAATTGGTACCACTAATACAGCCGCAAGCGCCGCTATGGCTGCGCCAAGGCCAAACACTAATGCATAGACCTTTTCTACCGGGATGCCATGAGCTAAGGCCATATCGCGGTTAAGCTGAGTGGCTCGCATGATTAGCCCAGCGCGGGTTTTCGTCATTAATAGCCATAGCGCGACTAAAACAACGATGGCCGCGACAATTACTGCGAGTTTGTAAGTGGTCGTGCTTAATCCCCAGGGCCAATACATAGCCAGCCCATCAGCACCATTTTCAAACCAAGGCAATGCAAGTCGTTTATTAAACGGTGCTTCAACAGGGCGTGCATCAGCTCCAAATGTCATTAGTGTGAGCTGCTGTAAAACGTACAGTAATCCAATGGTGGCAACGATGGTACGCTCTGGGTCGTAGTTGATACGGCGTAGCACTAGATGATCAGCCAGCGCTGCAATGAGTCCAACTATGAGTGGCGCCACGATAAGGGCCGCCAAAAAACCATACGCTGGATGACCACCAATGAGTGATGTAATCCACCATGCAATGACGGCTCCGAGCATATAAAACTCACCGTGAGCAACATTTACCACCCGCATAATGCCAAATACGATGCTCAGCCCAACCGCCATTAAGGCAAGCACCGCTGCACCAATAGCACCTTCGAGTGTTGCTAGGAAAAGATGAGGACCAAATTCCATAGATATTTTTTAGGTAGTTATTTAGAAGTAAGTAAACACTAAAAAAAAAGAGAACACACCCACCATGGTGAGTGTGCTCTTTACTAGCTTTTCGTTGTTAAACCTGAATCAAATACAAAAACAACCTTTGATCAAAACGATTGTTGAGTGTAGTCAACCTCATCTTCGTAAAGCGTATCTTCAATGGAGGTGGTGTGCGCTAACACTAGTTTTCCACCACTGACTTTAGAGATATATTGATGCCCAAACGTTTGATGGGTTTTACCGTTGAATACTTTTGCGCCTTGCGGGTGGGCATGTGAATGAGGCATATCAGTCATAGCTTCCACCGCTTCTATTAGCTTGGCACGATCAGCTGTGGTTTTGTAGTCTGCTGATTCCATGCCAGCCTTGATAATATGCAGCGTTTCCCAACAACCAAACATGTGCGCATAGGTTGATACATCCTTTGAATCAGAAATTGATGCGCCGTTTTCGTCCACACCAACTGCCTCGCGGTAAGCCTTGTCAAACTCGGATTGATTTTCTTGTGCATAACGTGGGTGACCTTCCCAGAGATAGCTTCCTTCTAAAAACTCCAGGCCCGGGCTTGCCATATCGACGGCCTCTAAGCTGTCAATAAATCCAAAAATCTCGGGGCTGCTTGGGCCAAAAAACTCGCCCATTTCTTTAACGAACGTCAGCACTGCAGGGCCCACCATAACGTGATAGATGACTTCAGTATCCCTAGGAATTTTTGGGAAGTATTTGGTAAATGATGTTTCGGTTGGTGGAATGGCTATTTTTTCAAGTATGGTGCCACCCTGTGCTTCGAAAGCGGCAGAGAAATAATCTCTGTGGTCATGACCAAAAGCAAAATCAGGAAAAATCATGGTGACTTTTTTACCTAGATTATCAGCGATGAATGGAGCCATAGCTTGTACTTGACTTTTTACATCGGTGATACCCGGTTGCAGTGTGTATCGATTTAATTTGCCACTAGCAACGTGGTGCCCTTCGGATACAACAAAGTAGGGCATCTTTAACTCACCGGCACGAGGGGCAGAGCCGTAGACCACGTGACTAAACAATGTGCCGAATGAAACATCACAGTTATGCTGACTCGCGAATTTCTCCACAACCTCTGCGCCACGCTTGGGGTCCGTGCCATCGTCTTCAGCAACTATTTCAATGGGGCGCCCGTTGATACCACCTTCGGCGTTTATTTTTGCTACGCAGGCCTCGGTTGTACGGTCGTACCAGCGACCGTAAGCAGCGCCTATACCGGTTCGGTGAACCTGGAAGCCTATACGAATGGGTTCAGCGCTATGTGCTTGGGAATAGCCAGGTAGGCCTGGTAGCATTCCAGCGGCGGCGATTGTACCTGCGCCTGCGGCAAGTGTTTTAAGCGCGCGTCGTCGGTTGGGTTGCAATGGGGCGTCTTTTGTATTCGTCATAAGTAGAGTTCCTTGTTAAGTGGTTTGGTATGTCCTGTGATAATTCGGATGTGATCATGCTTTGTGATGTTTGTCTTCACGTCGTTTGTACAACTAAACCTTCCTATATTTAAAAAATAGTGCAGTGATTGGCTATTTTTCAGTTTAAACAGATTGGTTAATGAATGGTTGGCCATCTAAGCCCCGCGTGGTGCTGCTAACAGTGATAGGCCCAGCAGCGTATAAAGGATCATAAACACCGCTAACGGTAGCTGGCTTAGCACAGCTCTACGTGGATCTTGCCACAAGCGTATCGCTATTGAGTGCGCTAAAATCACAGATAACACGTGCCCTGCAACCACTGCTGCGGCTTGCGTAAGCCATATCAGTTTTACCGTATCTCGAGTATTAAAGAAACCTGTGGTTACGTAAAATTTGCCAATTCCTAAAAGATCGTGACCGCTGTTTAGGGGGTCTGTAGCGGCCGCCAGCGTGTATTGCACGTTTACGAGAAACGCTGTTAAAAAGTGCGCAAAATGATAAGCCAAAGCGATTGGTAAAATTGAAGCTGAGAGTGGCATGAATGAACTCACAAATGACACTCTGTGTTCGTAACCGCGGTTAGCGAGAAGTGCGCCTGTCCATACACACAAAGCAAAGCATGCTATCAATAAAATAATACTGAGTAGCAAGCCACCAATAGTCTGAAAAATGACAGCAGAGCGACCTGGGAACTCCAATGGATTGATACCCAATAGGCTCAGCCAAAAAAACGTTTCGTTTAATCCATCGAAGCTACCGATTGCTAGCAACGTTAAGATAAACATAGCTGAACTGATGGAGACAACAGGATTGTGGAACAGTTGCCAACCAGGGAGGCCTATAGATACCTTTTTGTTATTACTGCTGATCGTTGAGAGTTGCGCCATTAGATTAAGCAATACCGTGAAGCACTCGCAATGCTTAAGCCATCTATTGCCACCAAAAACAACCATGCCGATTAGTGTCAACATCCAATATGCTGAAACAACAACCATTAAACGTAGTGGGTCTTCCGGTGCTGGGTCTGCTAAAGCAAAACAACTAAATAGAATATAAATAACCATGGCTGGCCACACGCCAGTGCTGTCAGGAATATTCAAGAGTGGTTGACGCATTTTTTTTGTGCTGCTTAATAAATGGTAGATTCCTGTCCATGGATTAACCCAATGCCACAGATTGCCTAAAACGCCTTGCAGACAAACAAACCCCATCCACCAGATTGTCCAGATAGTAAGCGGTAGAAGATTCTTTAATGGATCATGTGGGCCGATAATGCCGATAACTAAAAGTGTGGCTAGAATAGCTAGAGAAACCAGGCTAGTGAAAACATTAGTAGATGAGAAATCTGGTAGCTGAAAGAATCCTTTGCTGTGAAGCAGACCAGTATTCAAACGATCAGGCAACACTGCTAGTATCAACACTGATAGAGCAACTGCCATTACGCCTGCAACAATATAAACATTAGTGGGCAGCAACAATACAAACCCTTGTTCAGACGTGTGTGCTGTTGCCTTGCTTGTGTAGATGAGAACACCTAATGCCGCAACGCTTTGTATTAGTCTGTTCGGCATCAGCTACTCATGGCGGATTCGATTTATCGCCGCCAGCACTTTGTGCGGCGTAGCCGGTAGCTCAGACACAATAGCCCCAGTGGCGTCACGTATCGCGTTAAGAATAGCAGGGGCCGTTGGTATCAGGACATGCTCACCAAGGCCTTTTGCGCCGTATGGGCCTTCGGCGTCTTCAACTTCAACAATAATATTATTAAATACAGGCATATCGCCGATGGTGGGTATTAGGTAGTCGTGTAGGTTTTCTGTTTTACCTGGAATATATTCTTCCATTAGCGCCATTCCAATACCCTGTGCAATTCCACCTTCTATTTGACCTTCAACCAACATGGGGTTGATCGCTCGGCCTACATCGTGTGCCGCGGTAACACGATCAAGTTTTATCGTACCGAGTTTGGTATCTACGGTGAGCTCCATTAGCTGCGCTCCATAACCGTATACTGCATATGGGCTGCCCTGACCCTGACTATCTAAAGGCGATGTTGGCGGATCGTAGGTTTCTTCCGACATCAGCACGTAACCGAATTCATTAACGTCCATCTGCCGTAAATCGATGGTGGCAGTTTGTTGCCCATCCTGTAACTCGATGGTTGGTCCGGTACTGAGCGCAACATGTGCGTCAGTGCTAACGTTACCCAAGCGCAATAGTGCGGTACGCAAAGCCTCCGCTGAACGCTTAGCTGCCATTCCTGTTACGTAAGTTTGGCGAGATGCTGACGTTTTTCCGCAATCCGGAGTTAGATCGGTATCGCCGCCTATAATAGTAATAGTGTTTACAGGCACTCCGAGTGCATCTGCAGTAATCTGAGTGATAACGGTATTTGACCCTTGGCCAATGTCCATCGCACCTTGATGTAATACTACTTCGCCTTTAGGCGTAATGCCGATTCTTATCGTTGATGGGTTAGGCAAAGAAGTGTTGCCGCAGCCATACCAACACGTGCCAATACCTACACCCTTAACTAATTGGCCTCTATTGGACTGGTTATATGCACGTGCCTTTTTATTTGCGCTTTTCCATGTTGCTTGTAATGCTTGTAGACACTCGGCAATACCAACACCTGAATTAAATACTTGCCCGGTAACCGTGGGCTGTTGATTCCGTAGAGCGTTGCGAAGCCGGAACTCTAGTCGATCGATGCCAACGGTATCAGCTAATTGATCAAATGCGGTTTCTTGTGCAACAGCGGATTGAGGTACGCCAAAGCCTCTAAACGCGCCTGATGGAGGCGTATTGGTATGGACTGCTACACTGCGCGCTCGGTAGTCGGGAATATGGTAAGGGCCCGATGCGTGTACAGGCACACGATTTGCCACTGTTGGCCCCCAACTCGCGTAGGCACCTGTATTAAACGTGCCCTTAAAATCAAAGCCACTCAACATTCCCTCTTTGTCGCACCCAATAGTGAGCGTTATATTTGACGGATGACGCTTAGTGGTAGATTGCATGGAATCACCGCGTGTGTAATTAATAGCAACGGGGCGCTTGAGTAACCATGCCGCAAGTGCAATATAAGGCTGAAACGATATATCCAGCTTTGAACCGAATCCACCACCACAGGCTGATGGCATGACACGAATCGCTTCTAAAGGTAAATTCATGATGTCGGCCAAGCTCTCTTTATCCATTTGTGCAGCTTGCGTGCAGCCATGAATTTCTATTCGCTCTCCAACCCGTACGCAATATCCTGCCTCAGGTTCGATGTAGGCATGTTCGATAAAAGGTGTGGACGTTTGTACGGTGACGCTATAGCTAGCATTTTCTAATGCGGTATTGGTATCACCACGTTCAACAAACCCTTCCACCAGAACATTTCCAGCGCGTGTGTCATGCACTAAGGTACTGTTATCAAGTACGGCTTCCTCAGGTATTACACTGTATGGCAGTTCCTGCCATTGAATTGGTATTGCGTTTTCTTCAAGGGCGCCTAAGGCTTCAGCGGTACCCACAACCGCTGCTACAGCCTCGCCCCGGAATCGTGCAGTATTCACTGCAAAAACAGGTTGATCGGCAAAGGGCGGTATAACGCCATGACAATTACGGCCTGGTATATCTGCAGCGCTTAGAAATAACGCTAGACCGTCGCTTGAACTTATAAAATTCTGACTATCACCAATAGTAAAAGCGGCATGATGATGTGGGCTACGAATGATTCGAATAAACAGGGTATCGCTTGGGAACTCGTCAGCTCCGTAGGCTAGTTCGCCAGTCACTTTTGGGGCGCCATCCAAATGCTGAATCGATGCACCTATTGCCCGACCAGCCTCCGGCTGTTGTTCTATTTTTTTAAAACTGTGCGTATTAACAACAGCATCAATGATTTTTTGGTAACCAGTGCATCGGCATAGCACGCCACCCAACGCGTCTTCTACCTCTGATGTTGTAGGGCTAGGATTGACCTCCAACAGTGCTTTGGCCGACATCAGCATACCCGGCGTACAAACGCCGCATTGCGCCGCTCCATGATGAAGAAAGCTTTGTTGCAATTGGCTTAAGGTGCCATTGTCGTTTAAGCCCTCTACTGTTTCTATGCGTGACTCGTTTGCTTGTGCGATTGGCACTAAACAAGAGCATGCTAGTTGATCATCAATCAGCACAGAGCAAGCTCCGCAGTCACCTGCGTCACAACCTACCTTTGTGCCTTTAAAATTAAGCCTATTTCGAAGCACCTCAGAGAGTCGCTTTGTAGGATCTTCTGTAAAGCTGAGCGGGCTGCCGTTAAGCGTCAGTGTGATATCTATAGGTTTCATCATCAATGACCTGAAGCTTGGATTACTAATGAATCTACGGAACGCCTTAGTAATTCAGCAGCTGCTTGGTAACGATAATCTGCTGTGGCGCGAACATCATCAATGGCGGTTAACCCATTAAGGTGCGATTGGGTTATTAAAGCGCTTAACTCTGTGGTTACCGGCTGCCCAATAAGTGTTTGTTCCAGTGCTGGCAACCTCCGCGCAACGACAGAGCATGAGCCAACGCTTAACGCAGCGTCAACTACGCTATTGTTATCAATGACTAGCCGTGTAGCAACCATAGCGATAGAAATCACTAAATATTTACGTGCGCCAAGTTTAAGGAAGTTTGATTGACCCTTTGTCGAAGTTTTAGGAATCAGTAGATCGACGACCATTTCTCCGGCATCAAGTGTCGTTTGTCTATTACCAGTAACGAACTCCTGCAAGGCGATGTCCCGTAAGCCATTGCTTGATGATACTCGGACGATAGTATCCAGGCACAGCAAAGCAGGCATGCCGTCGGCGGCAGGTGAGGCGTTACATATATTGCCAACCACTGTGGCTCGGTTTTGTATCTGAACCGAACCGACTTCTTGTGCAGCAAGTTTTAATGCGTTAAAGGCATCAGGCAGATTTGAATTGATAACATCTGTCCAGGTGACCAATGCACCAATGTGCCAATGGGTATCATCGCTGTGAATGGTACGTAATGCGCTGAGCCTTGAAATGTCGAGGACATTGTCAGTGGGTTGCGAGCTACCTAATTTAGGATAAAAGTCAGTACCGCCGGAGACCAGTGACCAACTATCATTAGCAAGAAGCGCCAGTGCTTCTTTGGTCGTTTTTGGTTGAGCAAATTTCATCTGATAGATTCAGTGATTGATGACAAATACTGCTATTAAGAATATCAGCATATTCATTTGTATGCATTCGATTATTTTTATTAAAAAGAGTAGTTTGCTCTATATTGACAGTACAGAATATACATTAGTATACTAACGAATATAAATGTCGGCATCAACATGAGGACATTAGTCATCTTTGATTGGTATCAAGCAAAAAATACGGCTATTATTCTGATGTCTCCAAACGAATTGAACACAAGTAAATCTAAAAACAAACTAACGAATCTTGCCCATTGAGGGTTTGTTCCTTAGCTTTTATGAGGGCTAGTTGCGTGACCCAAGACCAAGCCAAACCGGCAAAAATCCGATGTGACGCCTGTCCGGTGATGTGCTATGTCGCAGATGGTCGTACAGGCGCGTGTGACCGCTATGCTAACGAAGGTGGTCAACTTGTTCGAGTAGATTCACTAACCATACTGGAGCGCGGTGCAACGGCAGCTGTGCCTTTTCTTAATACCAAAGAGGAATGGGACGGCAGTGTAGTGCCCACGACAGATCAATTTGTCACAGCAATTGGTGCGGGTACCACTTACCCAGACTACAAACCGGCGCCTTTTATCGTCGCCAGTACCCATAACGATATCGATATGGTCACTGTCGTTACTGAAGGTATTTTTAGCTATTGTGGCGCTAAAGTAAAAATCGATACAGACCGCCACATCGGTAGTGAGCGTAGTCTTGTGCGCGCCAAAGGAGAAGCGATTGGACATGTCACCACCGGTGAATACGGATCGCAGATGCTCTCTATTGGTGGCGTTCATCACCTAACCGGAGGCAGCAAGAAAGAGGGTCGCTTAACCTGCGAGTCACTTATGGCACTGTGTAACAGTGAGGCTGTTGAGCTTACAGTGGATGGTGGCTCTGATCTTGTGGTTCAAGCGAATCAAGCCCCGGTGATCAACGGTGTTGTTGAAGAGCGAATGCGAGTCGGTTGCGGCTCGGCCACTGTTGGCATGTTCGCCTCGCAATGGAAAGGCTTGGTTGATGAAGTCGTTGTAGTTGACGATCATATCACCGGGGTGATGTCTGAACATCAAGCGGGCAAGGTGATTGGTTGGGCAAAAACCGGCATCAAAATTAACGGTAAAAAATCGACGCCTGGCCGGTACTTTCAAGTAGCAGAGCCCGGCACTGGTTGGGGTGGCACCGATCTAAGCGATCCATTAACTATAATAAAAAACTTTGACGAAAAATTTGCTCAACCCGGCCAATCCATGTTGATGGTGTCCACCACGGGTGAACATTTTAACTACTACGAGCTTGACAACAAGCTTGTCCCACAGCAGCTAGACATTCCACAACGCTTGCAACAATCTATTAGCCGAATAGAAGAAAACTGCGAACCGGCCTTGTGCTCAGTAATGTTTATGGGCGGTGCGGGTGGATCACTGCGTGCAGGTGTTACCGAAAACCCCGTTAAGCTCACTCGATCAGTTCAACAAGCGATCACTCGTGTCACCTGTGCGGGTGCACCTACTTTTCGTTGGCCTGGCGGTGGCATTACTGTTATGGCTGATGTTGCGCGAATGCCCAGTAATTCATTTGGTTACGTGCCTACGCCTGCGTTGGTAGCACCAATAGAATTCACCTTATCCAAAGCCGATTACCAGGCGCTGGGTGGGCATATGGATTACATTATATCGCTTGAAGATGCTGTTAAAGGGGTGGTGGGTTCGCAAAACGATCATCTACTAAAAGGGCGAGTAGGGGCTAAGTGGCATGATGACAACCCGTGGCCGATGGGAGATTAACTGTGTCATTGTTTGATCGCCCAGAGATTCATCGCATCAGTGGCAATCGGCTCCAATTGCGTCATGGCCCTATTGATCTAATCGTTGAAGCGTTTGGCTCTCCAGTTGAAGTCGAAGCTGCGTATAAACAAGCAACAGACTCTTTTTTAACGGTGTTAACAACATTAGTATCTGATCTACCGCAGTTAAGAACACAATCCAATAAACACGGCCATCTATTTCAGGGAAAAATAGCGAGTAACATGGCTGAAGCGGCTAATATATTTGCCGTTGACCACTATGTCACCCCTATGATTGCCGTAGCAGGTGCCGTATCTGATCACGTACTACATTGCATGACGTCGGGGCGGGACTTATCTAAAGCCTATGTTAATAATGGTGGGGACATAGCACTTTCTCTACGCGAGGCGGAGAGTTTTGCAGTAGGCGTTTGTGCTAATCCAACCAATGGCGCCATAGTAAGCAAAGCCACGATCCCCAGCGCCAGCAACATTCGTGGCATCGCCACCAGTGGTTGGCGCGGACGTAGCCATTCCTTAGGTATAGCTGATTCGGTAACGGTGCTTGCCAGTAGTGCAGCAATTGCAGATGCAGCGGCTACGTTGATTGCCAATGCTATTGATTTGCCCAACCATCCAATGATAAAAAGAATCGCCGCCAAGCAATTGAATCCGGATAGTGATTTAGGCGACAAGTTGGTCACCACTGATGTTGGCACTATCTCTTTCGCTGATACGCAAATTGCGCTGGATTGCGGAGAAAGGCTGGCCCAATCGATGGTTGATTCCAAACAAATTGTTGGCGTGTACGGTAGTTTAAACTCTATGATGTTTTCATTACATCCGGCAGCGCTAAATATAAATGAATCTGAAACGTTCACCCCAATAAGAATTGATCACACTAACAAGGAACCAGCCTGTGCCTGAAGTCATTGTCAGAAAAAGCTTCATCACGATTGAAGAGATATTTCACGAAGGTGGCCCCATCGCGAAAGTCCCGTTACGACGCTCGGTGGTGGGTTCTGTTATCAAGAATCCCTATGCAGGTCGCTATGTGGAGGACATCGTCCCCTTCATTGATGATTTGAAGCCCTTAGGCACCAGCATGGCACAACGCCTAATCGCGGCCTTAGGTGGCGATGCTAGTGTCGTTGAAGGCTATGGCAAAGCGTGCATAGTAGGTCAAGCTGGAGAAATAGAGCACGGAGCACTTTGGCACGCGCCAGGTGGCTACTCTATGCGTGACAACTTGCCTGCATCTAACGCAATCGTTCCGTCTACAAAAAAAGTCGGTGGGCCGGGCACGCGTATCGATGTACCCGTTACGCATTGCAACGCATCCTATGTTCGATCGCATTTTGATTCAATTGAAGTGGGCATAAACGATGCGCCTAAGGCTGATGAAATGCTCGTGCTTTTAGTAATGACTACTGGTGCAAGAATCCATAATCGTGCCGGTGGGCTTAATGCAAGCGACATTAAAGGTGAGGATGGACTGAGATGAAGATACGCAAAATTGTTACTACCGTCGAAGAAACACACGTAGAGATGGGCAAGGCTATCGATCCTCCAACGAGACGAGCAGCCTCAACCGCCGTCATTGAAAACCCATTTGCAGGGAAATATCAAGATGATCTTGATCCCTTAATGACTATCGGTGAAGAATTGGGTGCGCTGCTGGGTAAGAAGTGTGTTGACGCCCTGGGTATATCGCCAAAGGATGCTGAGAGTTATGGTAAGGCTGCAATGGTGGGCGAAAATGGTGAACTGGAACATGCTGCAGCAATTTTGCACCCTAAGTTGGGTAAACCACTACGCGCCGCTGTAGAAAAGGGCGCAGCATTAGTCGCATCATCAAAAAAAATGGGCTCAATGGGGCATCCATTAGATGTGCCGCTAGGCCATAAAGACGCAGCTTATGTCCGGTCCCACTTTGATGGTATGGAAGTCAGTATTAACGATGCACCGCGCGCCAATGAAATAATGGTGTCGATTGTAGTCACAGACTCAGGCCGACCACTGCCACGCGTAGGCGGGCTTGAACATGCAGATGCAAAGGGTGAAGACGGATTACGCTAGCGTTACGCCTCCACTACCTCTGGCAGGCGTGTAGCAGGCGGCGTATTCCGGCTTCTGTGAGAACGAACAACACCGTCAATAACCGTCATGCCAATGCCCGGCAGGTTGCCCTGATGAATGCTCTCCAGCATATCCTTACCTGGGGCGTGTTGAGCTTGATCTAGCAGAATCAGATCAGCAGATTTTCCAACTTCGACAATCCCGCTGTTAAGTTCGCGCATGCGCGCGGTATTGCCGGTAGCAAAACAAAATGCAATTTCGGGTGGAATGTCGCCTAAGCTGGATAGCATCGCGATCATGCGCAAGATGCCAAGCGGTTGCACGCCAGAACCTGCTGGGGAGTCTGTGCCAAGAATCACTCGTTCAGCTTGCTTAATTTCGAATGCTGTACGCATTGCGAGTAAGCCTGCGCGCTCGTTGCCGTTGTGTACTATCTCAATACCGCGGCTACAACTCTCGCAGAGGCAAGTAATTTGATTATCAGGCAGTGCAGTATGCCCACCGTTGATATGGCCGATGATATCTGCATCGGCTTCAAGCACTGTATCGGCATCAATCAGACCTGAACCTGGGATTGACGGGCCACCAGTGTGAATGGTTGATTGTATGCCGTATTTTCGCGCCCACTTAACCATCTGAGCTGCTGTCTCACCTGCTTTTACAGAGCCTAGCCCAACTTCACCCAATAACTTAACTCCTGCATCTGCTAAATCTTTGAAGTCATGCTCCTCCATACCTTCTTCAAGTACAGGTGCACCGGCTAACATTTTTACACCTGAGGGACGAAAGTTTTCATACCACCGTTGTGAGGCAATGGCCATTGCTTTGAGTCCAACGATATCTTTGGGTCGCCCCGGTGCGTGAACTTCTCCAGCCGATATCATCGTAGTAACACCGCCGTGTAAGCACGAGTCTATCCACCCCAATTGTTGTTGACGCGGTGTGTAGTCGCCAATGACTGGGTGAACGTGGCTATCAATTAATCCAGGTGATAACCAATTATCGTTGGCATTAACGAGAGTGGTGGGCTCGGAGGTGTCTAAGTCTTTTTCGTAACCAATGCCAGTGATAAGACCGTCTTCGCACACCACGCAGTTGCCGTCGATCAACGGTTCTTCAAGTTTGCCCGAAAGAATTTGTGCTATGTTGGTGATAACAAGTTTTTGCTTGGCAGGTGCAGACATTGGCTTATCTCTGAATGATTGCTAGGGTTGTTTCAGATATTGTTTGTATACTATCAATTTTTAGAGATGGGTCAAGTATAGTATTCCCATGACTTCACCAAAAACCTATATTTTAGAAAACCAAATTGGCCATATCTTACGTAAAGTGAGCCAACGCCACTCCGGCATTTTCTCTAGCCAAATGCCAACGGACTTAACACCTACCCGTTTTGCTGCAATGGCCAAGCTCTATGAATGCGGGCCGCTTTCGCAAAATGAGCTAGGTCGATTAACTGCAATGGATGTGGCAACTATAAAAGGCGTTGTTGATCGATTGCGGGTGCGTAAATTAGTCGACAGTAAAAAAGATCCAACGGATGCAAGAAGGCAGCTGATAAAGCTGACAGCGAAAGGAGAAAGCTTGATAGAAACCGCTATACCGAGTGCTATGAAAGTCACTAAGCAAACCGTTGACCCACTAAGCCAGGTGGAGTCAAAGCAATTGATAAAGCTTCTTAATAAAATGTTGTGATCTAGTTTAGATTTGTTAGCACGCCACCGGCTGTCAACTCATTCATTATGCGGTTGATCACCTGTTTATGAAAATCATCCGCGTAAGCATCCGGTTGTTGTCCAGCAATTCTATTAGCTAAGGGATCTTCTGCTCGTATAGTTGACCCAGACATTTCCTCTAGCATGGCGTGGCCACAAAACGGGACATACATTTCGGAATAGCCGCCCTCGTGAGCAGCGACAAGACGGCCGTCGGTGATGTTCATGATCTCTCGTGTCATGAGTCGATAGGTTTCTGGTGAACACATCATTCTAGAAAGCGGATCATAACCAGAGGCATCAAACCCACAAGCAATAATCACTAAATCAGCATTGTATTCTGTGAGCTTTGGAATGATGAGTTGCTTCATCACGTTCATATAAGCTTTATGGCCACATCCAGGAGGCAAGGGGATGTTCATATTAAATCCTTTTCCTGCATCTTCGCCCGTTACATTGGTAGCGCCTGTGTCTTGCGGATAGCAATGATCTTGATGAATAGATATCGTTAAAACATCATCACGATCGAGGAAGATGGCTTCAGTGCCGTTTCCGTGGTGTACATCCCAGTCAACTACCGCTATCTTCTTTGCTAATTTTTGTTTAAATACTGACTCTATAGCGATGGCTATATTGGCGAGTAAGCAGAAACCGTTTGGCCAATCCGGCAGGCAGTGATGCCCAGGTGGGCGGGATAAGGCATAGGCATTACGAGCATGTCCATTTAATACTTGTTCAGCCGCCGTGGTAACTAATCCTGCCGACAATGCCGCTATTTCAAACGAACCAGCCCCGAATGGTGTGCGCAAACCTAGCTCTCCGCCGCCGTTGTCTGACATGGATTTGAACTGGTCGAGATAAGATTGTGTATGTACTTGTAGTAGCTCATCGAGGGTGGCAGGAGGCGCGCTCATCATCATCAGCTCCGTCGACAAACCAGTGACATCGATGAGGTTTTTTAACCGGCGTTTCGTCTCAGGAGCTTCTGGTAACCCTCCAGATACCATCGGTTGTACTAAGCCACCAACTGGTGCCAAAAACGCGTAGTTGCCCCCAGCGTGCCAGAAGCATTTTTCATCCCACACGAACGCGGTTTTGTCACTCATAGTTGATGTCCCATCTAATTAGCCATAAGGAGAATGGTTAGTGTCCTAACGTGAAAGCCATTGTGGATAATCCGTTGTATTAACGCCATTGCAAGCGGCATTTACACAGGTCGATAAGCTTCCAAAGTGCATATCACGTTTAACCAACGCCGGGCCATAGTGAGCGTATTTTCCTGAGTTGGTCATTAGGTTTTTAGCGCTATTGGGTATCACAGGCTCTGTAATCATGCACCAACAGGTATCGGTTATAAACTCAGCTCCAAACGATTCAATCCTAGCCACATAACCTTTATCGATAGCAGAATCGTATACCTCTCGACCCATTGTTATTAGTAAACGAACCTGAGCGTGCTTGATTTTACCATCGCATAAATTTGCAAGATTTTCGCACTCAGTAATTGAAAAATGGGGGTTGCCCAAACATATCATGTCAACATCTGGTGTTGTTACGGTATTGAGTTCTTTGAAGCTGCCCAGTAGTTGCTCCATAGTGACAAATTTGATGTTTTCAAACAGTCCACTGGACTTACAGTATTGATCCGCAGCCTTTGCTTCGGGCGTTATTTCGGCCATATGAAACATGGGTGCAGATGACGTGGTCGCAAACGCTGCACTAAAGGCCTTGAGATCATCCATAGAAGGCGCTAACGATTCGAGGCCATAGATTATTGGTAGATCATTCGGTGTTAACAAACCTATGTGATATCCCAGTAATGGCCAGAAGGCATCATCAGGTGCATTGACTTGTTCTACTCGTATACAAACTGTTGGATTACGCCCCGTATCCAGATGACTGCCACTAGCAGGTGCACGCCCGGTAAGCGCGATAAAGATATCTAGAAAATCTGGATATTTCTGAGTGCGTGCACCTATAACGCTGTTTGCAAACATTACTGCGTTCGACTCTGCCCAAACTATCTGTTCGCCGAATACGGGAGTAGTATTGAGTAAGTAGGGCGCACAGGTATAGCTGGCACGGGCACCCATATCCATAAAAGCATGCCCCAACTGACTTGCAGGGACAGCCATATTTTTATCAACACCAAAATCTTGCCAGCGACGTTCATCTATTGATATCGCATTTAATGTGGTGGGAATTCGTACCTTTGCTTGGCGTTTAACTAACTCTTGCGCGAACTGAAGGCTGGATGGGCCGTGATAAATGCAGGCGTCGATATGTGCTTGGTTCACGTCGATCAGTTTGCTGGCACCCTGTATGTGGGCGATACGCAGTATTATTTGCATAGCCATTTTTGCCGCGTCACCATAAGTGCCTGATAGAAACTCCTCATCCAGTGCACTCAATGAAATGTTAGGTGCGTGGGTGGCGTTAACAGCATTATCTATCTGATTATTTACCGCAATAGTAGTAGCGTCATCGTGCGCCAACTGTAACTTAGAGTGCGTAATCGTTACTTGCATTCCAGTTTTTAGATCTTTGAGGTCACTTGCACTGATGCGCAGTACTGGTAGGGTTCGATTAAACAACGCCTCGGCTACCAGCACGCCCAGCGTCAATATGTCTTCTGCTTCTGTAAATATTAGTGCGGCAGGTGCGCAGTTATTTAGAATTAGCTCAAGCAATGCACCACTGCCGGAGCACGAGCCACGACCACTGGGTATGACGACTACTTTATCGGCAACGTTATTGCCGATAAGTGGATGATGTTCATCAATGATGTTGCCGTTTAACGGGTCTATGCCACCCCAAAAACTGATACCAACATCTGACACCAATAGCTCACCTTGAGCGGAGCCACTGACCAACACTGACCCGAAAATGGCTCCTTGAGCTAACTGGGAGTGGTTATTAGTCATAATAGTATTTGCAACTGTCGCAAGTCGATGTCATACATCAACTTAGAATACTGTATGCAAGCGCGAAAAGGTGATCCGCAGAGCAACTTATATCGAGTAAACCGGCATCCAGGAATACTATTAACAAAAGAGGGTGCGAGCCTAGGACAAATTTGCTTTGTAGAAAAAGCGGCAGGATTATATCGTGGGGATACTTCTATAACTATCGCATCCCCGCCGGTTAAGTAGAAACCCGGCGGGGATGGGTAAAGCGATTTAGCTCAGAAAATTAAATACCGTTTAGTTTCTCGAAAACGACTTCAACACGGCGGTTTGCTTTGCGGCCATCAAGTGTGCTGTTATCAGCTACAGGTTGTGTTTCACCTAAGCCTTTTGTTTTAATGCGTGATTCAGCAACGCCATGGCTCATTAATGCTTCTTTAACTGACTGCGATCGTGCTTCTGAGAGCATCTGGTTGTAAGATTGCTCACCAGTGTGGTCTGTGTGTCCTTCAACAACTGCGACACGTTGCGGATTCTTCTTTAAATAGGCCGCTGCCTTGGCCATTGTGCCAGCAGCATTTTGATGAAGAGTTGCTTCTTCGAAATCGAATAACACATCACCAATAGTCAGCACTGGGCCACGAAAAGATTTAGTGAGTTCAAACGGTGCGGTATAAGCAGGAGTTGCTGGTTCAGCAACCTTAGGAGCGCTTCCACAAGCTGTTAAAGTTGCACTCAAAGCTAATAGCGCTACTAAGCGTAGTGCTGGGGCTCGATTGATGCGAAAAGTTTTAGATAGTGTAGTCATATTAACCTCGGTATTTTTGTGTTAGTTACGTTAGTAGTGTTGCTGTTTTCTCTCTCGTTCTAACTTGCTAGCGGCCCGAGTCCAAGCAACCTAACGAGACCTTTCATTGCTTGATATCCATGATTTATATCCAAGACGCTGTCAACCGCATTCGGTCAGGTGTTTGTGTGTTTAGGTGTGATTTTCACAGCACTTACACGGTAATATTCTGCTAATTAATGAACGTAGAATGAGAAGTTGATCAGGTGAAGAAATACAACAAATTGAGTGCTGCTTCTGATTGTAACGTTTAGGTCATATTGCTATTTCCGTGATTATGATGACCTTAAAATATTCACTGATATTGCACTCAAATTGGAACTGCAACGACACGACAAAACAATACGATTAGAAACGAATCTTTTTTACTTACTCGGTGCCAAAAACGGTGTCGATATGCTTATTGTTAAGCACTCAGCCGCGCGCTTGTGCATAACGGGCCTAACCGTAAATTAAATAAGCCGCTTTTTTGGATAAAGGGGGTCTGTTACGGTGGCTGGATGCGCGGTATAATGGAAATATCGACTAATTCAGAGCGTGTATTCCATCAATGAGTAACAAATCAAAAGCGGTACTTTTCGACAAAAACCCTGGGCGGAACGCTCAAACCTACGGTATTGCCCGTGAACTGAATACCGATATGGATCTCATCCACGAACCATCGGTTGGCGTAATGGGTACAAAAGGCGACAGCCAGTGCTACCTTGGCGTTCAAAGGAAGGTCGAGGCGATTCACGAATGCTTGCGTCAACGGCTTGGACGTGCTGATGGACAGATGCCAATGCGCCTCGTACAGCCGGAATACACAGTGGCTACATCAGATGGGATGCGTAATGGTACGCGTGAGATGCGTTACTCCCTGATTGGTCGCGAAGTCACCCACGACACCGTTTGCGAACACTTAAGCGCTAGTGGCTTAGAGGGCACCATAGCCGTGGTCGCCTGCGACAAGCCTCCTGTAGGTACATTGGCCGGTTTACTAGAGCACAATCGCCCAGCCATCATAATGTCGGATGGCCCAATCCGCCCGGGTCGAGATTCGGCAACCGAGCAGCCAATAGACATCATTACAGGCTTTCAAGCGGCAGCCAATACCGATGCCGAGTTTAAAAAACGCATATCTAAAGAAGCTTGCCCGGGATACGGAAGCTGTGGCGGCATGTTTACGTACAACACTATGCAAACGTTTATTGGTGTTGTGGGTATGCAACCTTTAAATATGGTTTCACCCCCATCAGATGATCCGCGTCGTCTGCAGGAATTCCCGGAACAATTAGTCAATTATTTGCAAGGCATGATTGAACGTGGCGATACCCCACGACATATTGTTAGCCGAGATTCCATTCGAAATGCCTTGATCGTCTCAATGGCAGTCGGTGGGTCAACAAACGTTATGTTGCACGCCCCCGAAATCGCACGCGCTGCTGGTTTTAGAAGCTTCTCAGAAGACATCATGTCACCTGAGGAATTTAATCATTTATCGCAAAATGTTGTCCCAGTGCTGACAGATGCACGGCCGTACGGTGTTTACTCGATGGTCGACATCGACGAAAAAGGTGGCGTGCAAGTAATCGTTAAAGCATTAATGGATGCAGGCTTACTTAATGGCGATACGTTAACTTGCACAGGCGAAACGCTCGCCGAACAGGTGGCGCGGCTCAATACGTCCGAACCTGATGGCACGGTGGTGTACCCAGTTGAAAAACCATACAAAGAAACGGGAGGCTTGCGCGTCCTGGGCGGTAACTTGTCGCCAGAATTCAGCGCTGTGTTAAAACTTGCCGGTGTTGAAGGTGGTTTAGAAAACAATCGATTTATAGGACGGGCTCGTATTTTCAATGGCGAGCAGGATTTACTCAATGTGTTGGAATCCAATCCAGAGGTATTTTCAGATCATGACATGGTGATCGTGCGATACGAAGGCCCGAGTGGGGCACCCGGAATGCCCGAAATGCTTGATTCAACGTCGCGTATCACCACTTTATGCCGCGAAAAAGACATTGTTGTCGGTCTAATGACCGATGCTCGTTTTTCTGGTGGCTCAGTTGGTTTGGTGATTGGTCACGTTGGGCCTGAAGCTGCATTAGGTGGTCCAATCGCTTTTGTTGAAGATGGTGACGAAATCATTGTCGATCTTGATACTAATGAGATCAACTGCACTGCGCTTCAGGATGCTGCGACACTTAAATCACGCAAAATCGCCTGGGAAAAAGTAGTCGCTGACAACAACGGCATACACCCTTTGTGTGGAGAAGTTGATACACGGCTACTGAACCGCATGCGGTTATCTGCAGTATCAGCAGTATACGGAGCTGGTATGCACCCTGACAGACAACTTTGGGTACCACAGGAACGAAATGCTGAGAAAAGTGGTTTTGTACCACAAAATAAATTCCGTAAAGGCTCTCAAAAAGCGTTCTAACGGTACTACAGTCATCCCACGAACGCGTTAGCTGTCATTCCCGCGAAGGCGGGGATCCAGCACGCTAGCAGTTAACCACGTGCACATCCAACTATAGATTCCGCAACGCCGCCTGCGCGGGAACGACGTTAGTAGGCTAACGAATTAGCCAACCAACGTTCTGATTGCTCGGTCGATTCTTCCATGCGCTCGGCGTAGTGTTCGATTTGATCGCGTTTAACCTTGCCAAGTCCAAAATAGCGAGCATCCGGGTGCGAAAAATAGAATCCGCTAACCGAGGATGCCGGTAGCATCGCTAATGATTCCGTAAGTGTGATACCGATTTTATCTGGGTCTAGTAAATCCCAGATTACCTCTTTCTGTCTATGATCAGGATTGGCAGGGTAACCAGGAGCCGGGCGGATTCCCTGATACCGTTCTTTGATTAAATCTGAATTTTCAAGGTTTTCGTCGGGGATATATCCCCAAAATTCAGTTCTAACTTTTTTGTGTAAGTATTCAGCAAATGCCTCGGCTAAACGATCTGCTATGGCTTTGGCCATAATGTTTTTGTAAATATCGTGCTCTTTATCGTAGCCTTCAACAATCTCATCTAAACCAAGCCCAGCGGTAACTGCAAATGCGCCTATGTAGTCTTCTACGCCCGATTCTTTGGGAGCGACAAAGTCAGCTAAAGTCAGATTTGGGCGACCATCTGGAAATACACGCTGTTGTCGCAAGCAATGAACGGTGTTTAGGCGATCTGTACGACTTTCGTCAGTGTAAATTTCAATATCATCATCGTGAACTGAATTAGCCGGAAATAGCCCAACAACTGCTTGAGCTTTTAGTTTGTCGCTGTTGCAAAATTCTTCCAACATTTCTTGTGCATCTGCAAATAGTTTCTTTGCTTCTTCTCCTACCGTTTCATGTTCGAGTATACGCGGGTATTTGCCACGAAGCTCCCACGTTTGAAAGAACGGTGTCCAGTCTATATAGGGGACGAGATCTTTGATAGTGAGATCATCTATAACCTTAGTGCCGGTTAAGGCGGGTTTGGATGCCTCGTAGCTGCTCCAATCAAACTTCAATTTATTCTGTCGTGCAACCTCGATATTATGTAGATCCACACCTTGTTGCCGGTTTTTGTAACGCTTTCGGTAACGATCATAATCGACTTCTAGTTCGTCATTAAATGCCTTTTTATGATTATCGTTAAGTAGATGACTAGCCACTTGCACGCAACGAGAGGCATCCGCAACATGCACAACAGGCTCTTCGTATTCGTCGGATATTTTGACGGCTGTATGCATACGTGATGTCGTAGCACCGCCAATTAATAGAGGGATGCTAAAACCGGTGCGTTTCATTTCCGCCGCAACATGTGTCATCTCTTCCAGTGATGGGGTAATCAAGCCAGATAGGCCGATCAAGTCGACATCATGCTTTTTGGCCTCATCTAAAATAGTGGCTGAAGGCACCATCACACCCAAATCAATCACTTCGTAACCGTTGCATTGAAGAACAACACCGACGATGTTTTTACCGATATCGTGTACGTCGCCCTTAACTGTAGCCATTAATACTTTGCCAGCGCTACGAGCGTTTTGGTCTTTCTCTTGATCCATATAAGGCAGTAACCACGCTACTGCTTTTTTCATTACTCTGGCCGATTTAACCACTTGGGGCAAGAACATCTTTCCAGCACCAAAAAGATCGCCAACTCGATTCATTCCATCCATTAGAGGGCCTTCGATAACATCAAGAGGTCGTTCTGCAGCCAACCGAGCTTCCTCTACATCTTGATCGATAAACTCGTCGATGCCTTTAACCAAAGAATGTGCAAGTCGTTCATTTACCGTAGCCTCACGCCATTCGTTATTTTGCGCTTCTACGACTTTTCCGTCGCCACGGTATTGCTCTGCGATTTCTAGTAATCTATCTGTAGCGTCACTGCGGCGATTAAGAATGACATCTTCTACTGCATCTTTCAGAGCCGGTGGGACTTCGTCCACTATGGCTAACTGACCCGCATTGACGATACCCATATCCAATCCTGCTTGGATAGAGTGGTATAAAAATACGGCATGGATTGCTTCTCGCACTGCGTTGTTTCCACGAAATGAAAACGAAACGTTAGATACGCCACCGCTCACCATTGCGCCGGGTAAGCTTTCTTTGATTTGCCGCGTAGCTTCTACAAAAGCGATACCGTATTCGTTATGTTCTTCGATTCCGGTGGCTACGGCAAATATGTTCGGATCAAAGATGATGTCTTCTGGCGGGAAATCTAATGTATCAAGCAAAAGTTTATAAGCCCGTTGACAGATCGATACCTTGCGTTCAACAGTATCGGCTTGACCGTCCTCATCAAAAGCCATGATTACCACGGCAGCACCATGACGTTGGGCCAACTTTGCGTGCTCTAAAAACTGAGCTTCACCTTCTTTCATACTGATGGAATTGATTACACATTTGCCCTGTATACACTTTAAGCCTGTCTCAATTACAGACCATTTAGATGAGTCAATCATTACCGGTACACGGCAAATATCGGGCTCGGTGGCTACCATACGCAGAAATTGCTGCATAACTTCAGCCGAATCCAATAAACCTTCGTCCATATTGACATCAATAATTTGTGCGCCATTCTCAACTTGTTGCCGTGCTACGTTTAAAGCAGAGTCATAGTCACCTTCTTTTATTAAACGCAGAAACACAGCGGACCCTGTCACATTGGTGCGCTCGCCAACATTGACAAAAAGTGATTCTGAATTAATGTTAAAGGCTTCAAGGCCGGACAAACGACAAGCGGTTGAAAGTTGAGGAATCTTACGCGGGGCCGAATTTTTTAATGCTTCGGCAAATGCCCGAATGTGCTCCGGTCCAGTACCACAACAGCCACCAATGATATTTAAATAGCCTGAGTCGGCCCAAGCGCTTATCTCAGCAAGCATTTGTTCAGGCGTTTCGTCGTAACCGCCAAATGCGTTGGGCAAGCCTGCGTTAGGGTGGGCGCTAACATAGGTATCTGCAACACCTGAAAGCTCTTCTATGTGTTGACGTAGCTGTGCTGGCCCCAAGGCGCAGTTAAAACCAATGGATATAGGTTTAGCATGACGCACGGAGTTCCAGAACGCTTCAACAGTTTGGCCGGAAAGAGTACGGCCGGAGGCGTCTGTAATGGTGCCAGAAATCATGATAGGCAGCTCAATTCCGCGATCGTCGAACACTCGCTTGATTGCAAAAATAGCTGCCTTAGCGTTTAAGGTGTCGAACACTGTCTCTATTAAAATAATATCGGCGCCACCTTCTATAAGCGCATCACAAGCTTCGTAATAGGAGGTGTCTAGATCATCAAAGCTGACATTGCGAAAGCCAGGGTCATTGACATCAGGGGATATAGATGCGGTTCGGTTCGTGGGGCCAATAACACCAGCAACAAATCGGGGTTGACTTGGATCTTGTTCCATCATCGCATCAACGCACTCACGGGCCAGTTTGGCGCTTTCCCGGTTTAATTCAGCTACCAACGACTCCATATCGTAATCAGCCATTGATATTGAATTTGCGTTAAACGTATTGGTTTCGATTATGTGAGCACCAGCCTGCAGGTAGTCGGTATGAATCTGTCGAATTATGTCAGGTTGGCTTAGGGTAAGCAGATCATTGTTGCCCTTTAGGTCGCTAGGCCAATCTATAAATCGACTGCCACGATAATCTGCTTCGGCTAACTTATGTTGCTGAATCATGGTGCCCATTGCACCATCTAATATGAGTATTTGTTCACTAAGCGCTTTGCGCAGACGTGATTCGCTCGTTTGAATATTGACACAATTAGCTTTTGCTTGATTCATGATAGGGCTTGCGGTTGTTTAGTTATCGAGGCGAAGTGAACTTCACCAGGCTATTTTGACTAGCGGATACCGCTACGCCGCTGTATCAAGAAGTAAGTCTTCGAATTTTTCTTTGCCCTTTAACAAGCAACCAACTCGCCATGCTAAGTCAGATTGGTTCATTGTGTAGAAATGGAAACCGTCAACTCCTTCGTGATGCAAGGTTTGGCAAAGATCATAGGCATGCTCGACGGCAAGCTGTTGCAGGCTGTCTTTATCACTGTAGCGATTAAACGATTCAATTAGTTCTTTAGGAACAATTGCTCCACACTTTTCACTGAAGCTTTGTACTTTTTGAATATCATGTATCGGGAGTATGCCGGGGACGATATCTTTCGTAATACCAGCTGAGACGACTTTGTCGCGCCACTGTAAATAACTATCTGCATCGAAAAAGAATTGCGTTAGTGCACGCGTCGCACCTGCATCCAATTTTTGTTTTAAGTGATATAGGTCGTCTTCTGCGCTGTTGGCGTCTGGGTGTGTTTCTGGATAAGCGGCTACGCTAATTTGTGTTGCGTGTTGATGTTTGTCAGATTCGCTACTGATGAGTTTGACTAAATCAATGGCATGCGCCATGCCCTGATTGTTGACTTGCCCTTCAGGCAAATCGCCACGTAGAGCGACAAAATGTTTGATATCAAGCGCAAGCAGTTGGCTTAGCGTTTCACGCATCGCTGATTTGGTTTGTCCGCAGCAGGTCAAGTGGGCGGCAATCGGGATGTCTGTTTTTTGTAATTCAGCCAGTAGGTCCAAACTTGCTGCTTGATCGCTGCCTAATGCTCCCCACGTTATCGACACAAATTCTGGGGCCAAGGTCTCTATGGTGCCTAGTGTCCGCCAGAACCGTCGTTGCTGTGCAGGACTTCGTGGTGGGAAAAATTCAAATGATAGTTTCATTCTAGGCCTCTGAAATAAAAAACGTTCTAAATCAATCTATTAGAAATGCAATAAATATGCACATAGATACATATAACGATATCCTTATGTGATATTGCACTAAATTTCAATGCTTTGCAAGCACTACTACGTTGCAGTCGGGTGGGATGAAGGCATCAATTTGTTTAAAAATTGTACAATATGTGCCAAAACTGGCTTCGCAGTGGGCTTGCTGTAGAGGAAATGTTGGCTGTATGGGCCTAATTTCAGGCAGCTGTTGGGAGTTACAAAGAATACGTTGACTGCTCCAATCTGTGAGCCACAGTCAGTGTTGGTTTGTTGTGAGGCATATCTGCTGTGCAAGGTCCGCATCGCTCACTTATAACATTGGTTTTGGATGGTCAGAAAATCCATTCAATAATTGATATCAGCCTGATGCTGCTCGATAAAGAATGGTTCAAGCAAATTTAATATTGCTGTTGAAGTCGTATAATACCGACATGGATAAACAACTACTGAAGCAGGCTACCGACGCTGCCAATCAAGCTTGTGATGCAGCAGGTTTAGAAATCGAACGCTTTTTGAATAGTGGAGATTGGTCTGTAAGCAATAAAGCCGATAACACACCCGTTACCGAGGTAGATGTAGCTGCAGAGCATGCGATCAAAAAGGTCCTACTAGAGGCCGATTTATCAGCTGATTTTTATGGCGAGGAGACTGGGCTGCATTCAGTTGGGCTGCACTCTGAAAAAAACAGTGCTGCTGACAGCAAACAGGGTCGTTTATTGTGGTTAGTGGATCCGATTGATGGCACAAAGAGCTTCGTTCGACAATCACCGTTTTATTCCACCCAGGTTGCCCTAATGCAGGGAGATGAGCTAGTGGTAGGGGTGTCCAATGCGCCTGCTTATGCAGAACGATTAGTTGCAAGTAAAGGGCAGGGTGTGCATCTCAACGGTACTCCAGTTAGTTGTAATGCTGATGCCCAGTTGCACGAAGCGTACCTATCTACTGGCAACCTTACTTCGTTAGCCGCAGACACAGACGGGTGGTTAGCCTTAGGCAAGTTAGTCGGGCAAGTCAAACGTACGCGCGGTTATGGCGATTTTTGTCACTATCATCAGTTGTGTAGTGGGCATGCCGATATCGTGATCGAATCGGATGTAAACATTTTGGATATTGCTGCGTTATATGTGAGCGTGATCGAAGCGGGCGGCGTGATGACTGATCTACAAGGCAATGCTATTGATCAACAAACCACTTCTGTCTTAGCCGCTGCCAACACAGCATTACATAGTACTGTGCTGGCAATGTTCAGAGCATAAAAGCCACCTGGGCAAGCCACCTGAGCTACCGAGGTGCGCAATTATGCTCTGACAGGTTTACCCAACTAGTGCGCAGGAAAGTGTAAATACTGAACATCATTGATGGAAGGAATAGCACGTAACACGGCTAAGTCGTCAGACGACACAACAGCATCCACTTCAAGCAATGCAATAGCACTAGGTTTGTCGGTGTGCCTACCTAAATGCAAGTTTGCGATGTTAATGCCTTTGTCGGCGGCAGCGGTGCCAATTGCCCCAATAACGCCCGGTGTGTCGTCGTTGGTGAAATACAACATATGCTCTCCCAGTTGTGACTCAAGGGAGATTCCCTTCACATCGATCACTCGTGGCTTGTTACCAATCAATGTGCCTGCAATGGAGCGCTGTTTCTTTTCAGTTTCAACATCCACGGTGATGCGACATTGATATTCGTCTTTCCCATCGTTTTTTGCATCGACAACCGTGATACTTCTTGTTCTTGCTACTTCGCGCGCGTTAACTGTATTGACAGTAGCTACGTGAGGCATCAATAGGGATTTCAATACCTCTGTTGTTAGTGGGTCAGTGTTGTAATTTGCCACATCTCCAGCATACGTTATGGTTAGTTTTTTTATGGGATCCTGAGTCAATTGACCAGCAAACGAGCCTAGTTGCCCCGCAAGATTCAAATAGGGTTTTAAGTGGCGAGCTTCTTCAGCGCTTAGGTTCGGCGCATTTAGTGCGTTTGTTATCGCGCCAGTCAGCAAGAAATTACTCATTTGTTCCGCTACCTGTACTGCTACTTTCTCTTGTGCTTCAGATGTTGACGCGCCTAAATGAGGAGTACAGATTACGTTAGGCATAC
Organism: uncultured Granulosicoccaceae bacterium; assembly: GCA_937958675.1. Classification (GTDB taxonomy): domain Bacteria; phylum Pseudomonadota; class Gammaproteobacteria; order Granulosicoccales; family Granulosicoccaceae; genus Granulosicoccus. The sequence goes on along the minus strand of CALGND010000082.1, from coordinate 1,333 downwards.
CGAACAAACAATTTTCCTTAGCCGGCTCTTGCTCGTATACATCCAACGCAGCACCGCGTATATGGCCTGATTCCAGTGCCACCTTAAGTGCTAATTCATCTACCAATCCACCGCGAGCACAATTTATTAACATGCTGCCTTTTTTCATTTTGTTTAAGGCTGTGGCGTCGATGATATTAGTCGTGTCTGGAGTTTTGGGCACGTGTAAAGAGATGATGTCGCTACGAGTGAGCAATTCATCCAGTTCAAGTTTGGTCACGCCAAGCTGATCTGCACGCTCTTCAGTTAAAAATGGGTCATAGGCAGAAACATGCAAGCCCAGACCAAGTGCCTTTTGAGCGACGATTGAGCCAATATTACCCGCACCGATAAGACCAAGTTGCTTGCCAGTGATTTCCATACCCATGAATTTTGATTTCTCCCACTTACCTGCATGGGTTGATTGACTGGCTTGCGGAATATGCCTTGCTAGTGACAGCATCATAGCCATTGCATGCTCCGCGGTGGTGATCGCATTGCCAAATGGAGTATTCATCACCACCACACCATCAGCAGTGCAAGCCGGAACATCGACATTGTCAACACCGATACCTGCTCGCCCAACCACTTTGAGTCGTCCGGCCTTTTTTAATAGTTCGGCTGTGACCTTAGTGGATGAGCGTATCGCCAGTCCATCAAAATCACTGATGGTATCCATAAGCTCGTCAACCGATAGCTTGGATGATTGAATCACCTCAATGCCACGGTCTTCGAAAACGCCGACTGCTAGAGATGACATAGAATCGGATATCAAAACGCGTGGTTTATCCATGTTGCACCTCTTTAGTGAGTTCGGTGGATACAAATCGTTGGTAAGCCCAGTCAAGCCAGGCTGTTAGAGCTTCGATGTCGGACGCATCGACTGTTGCACCGCCCCAAACCCGAAAACCCGGGGGAGCGCTTCGATAGTTAGCAATATCGAAGGCCGCACCTTCTTCAGCTAGCCACGCAACCATGATTTTAACTGCTGCCTGTTGTTTATCAGTACTTAGTGCTTGAAAGGCTGGAGCTGTGATCTGCAAACACATGGATGTACTTGAACGTGTTGCGGAATCGCTTGCTAGCCAATCAACCCATGGGCTGTTGCAAACCCAGGTATCCATAGCGTTAAAGTTTGCTTCGGAGCGTGCATGAAGTGCGTCAAGGCCGCCAATACTGTCTGCCCAATCTAAGGCTGAATGTAAGTCAGCCACTGCTAACATACTGGGTGTGTTGATTGTGGCTCCTGAAAAGATGCCTTCAATCAACGCTTGTTTTTTTGTTAGTGTGAATATCTTAGGCAAGGCTCTGCTAG
>CALGND010000081.1 GCA_937958675.1 uncultured Granulosicoccaceae bacterium | reverse complement strand
ACGGCTCGATCAACACGGCGCGCTACTAACATTCCTAGCACGCTTATCTGATATTTCAATTCTTGATGCTAGCAGCGAAAAGCCCGACGCCGCTGTAGCATTGGTTGAAGACATGCAGTTGTTAATCCCAATGGATGGCTTAATCGACAAAGAAGCTGAGCGACAACGCTTACGTCGCGAAATCGGCAAACTGGAAAAGCCTTCTAAGAGTTTGGCAGCTAAACTGGAGAACCCAGGATTTACCGGCAAAGCGCCCGAACATGTAGTAGAGGCCGAGAAGCAAAAGCTTAAGGATATGCTAGCTGCGTTGGAAAATCTAAAACAGCAACTAGCAAAGCTGAGTTAACGTCGCAGTTCCCGCAAGGCGGCGGGAACAACTTACTGCAAATTCGAGCACTAAAACTCTCACGACGTCTCCGCGGAAACATGGGAAAAACAACTGATATCAGGTCAGCGCGAGCAGCCACTTTTATCAAGTTGCTGATAACAGTATCATATAGGCCGAAAGCGCCATTTACCGTTGTCGAGTATCAAGACGGTATCTGCCTCTTCCGTTGCTAAATCAATAGTGCTTAACAAACTGTTAGCGATCGCACTAGCTACACCACCTGGATCCTCCATTGTAGATCGTCCTTTGTTAAACCATCGGAATTTGCAACTAGCCATAGATGCTTGCTTTAGTATACAGCCATGCACTGTTTGCAATTTCATGCGCTGTGTTGCAATGCCCCCCATTACCGGACAGCCGTCGTTAGCGGCACAGGCATTCAATGCATCGTCAGAGGGAGTCTGCCCAAGCGCAAGTAGTTGCACAACATCTAATGCTTCCTGGATAGATTTGGAAGTGAGCGGCACGCTACCTCCGGAGATTAGATTTTCCTCTATAACTTTAACCGCAACTTTTGGAGGACGATACTCTTGCACAGACTCTTGATCACCAAAAGCGACTTCAATTGAAGCAGGCTTACATTGCCATGTATCGATATTAACTTGAGGTGCACTGGACCACTGAACCTGCCTACTCCAAGTCATCGAGAATGATCGCCCATCATTAGGTTCAATCCCAACCCATTCCCAATCAACAGGCGATTTGGTATTCGTTATTGTGAGCTTCCCATCATTCGCTTTTTTCCAAGTTGATTCTCTGTGCCCCTGAGGTTTAACGCCTGGTTGGAAGTCTCTAACCCACCCATCACCGAATTCAAAAATTAAGGCGCTCTCATTTTTTCTCCAATCTCGTTTTCCCAGTTTTTCATCTACACCATTGCACAACCAGTATTGCTGGAACTTAGACGTTGAGAAGTATTGGTCGATGTCTCCAGAAAATGCATTTGTGTCGTATCTAGGCTGATCTAACTTCTTTTCTTTTTTAGCTGTTTTTATCTTATCGGAATGGTTTATGTTGGCAGCTTCAGTCTTAAGTTGCGTAATAAGGGCTGGGGTGATTTGAGTGTTTATAGGCTGTATGTTCTTCGTTTTTTTGAAAGCAATAATTGCATTTCGTGTATTTTTTCCCAAAACCCCATCCGCATAACCAACATCGAATCCGTGTCTGGACAGCTCACGCTGGACGAGACGAACTTCTTCAGCGCCTTTGCTGTCGGAGCCGTCTGATGCTTCGATAAGGTTTGCACTACTAGCCAATGCGCCTGATCCGCTCGATTGGCCTCGCTGAGCAAATGCATATTCAGTAACGAATGAACGTGAAAAGGCTGTTTTCGGTAACTTCCGATTAAAAACACGCGACAGAAAAATACCTGGGCTTAGAGAAATTAAATAACCTTCGTTTTTGCAGTTTTTTCGAGCACCTTTCAAAGCTTTGTGGATAACGGTGATCTGAGCCCCGTCCAGCTCGTCTATCGGCACCCCGAAAATTGGCTCGAAGTATTCATCAGTGAAAAGAAACTTTAATTGTTCGCGGCTTTTTATTTCAGTCCAGCTAGTGTCTTTATCTCCATATCGCTCCCGCGCCGGCTCTACCCATTGGCCCAGTCCGCGACAGCTACCAAGTTGGCTAAAAGCCGCTTTTTCGCCTGTAGGAGTGTTGAAACTGGCGCATGAAGTAATAACAAGTATAGCCAGAAGAGAAAACCCTTTCATAATATCAATTTCCGAATTATATTCAGCTGCGGCAGTGGTGGTGTAAATGTTCTAAGTTTACTAGAACATCGTATTGTTAGCCGTGCTTGGATTCATGATTTCAGTCCAATTTATAGTTGTGCCGTTGGCCGGTTTGGCATCGCATTTGATCATCATCATATCCTTCTGATTAGATCATATTATTACACTGTAAATTTAATCATCAAGCAATCAGTAAAATACAACTATTAGTAGTTTTTCAAGCACTAAAACTCACGCGACGCCTCCGCGGAGACATGGGAAAAACAACTGATATCAGGTCAATGCGAGCTGCCGCTTTTATACGGTTCTGCTCGAGTTCAGATTTCCAATTAGCAGCCGTTCGAAGTGAAGGCAGCTTTGTCTCAAAAGTCCCAAATCCAGACCCTCAGCAGTTAACTCTACCCGACCATAACGGTTACAATAAAACGATGAAATTTGCATATCTAATAGAGCCTCCTTTCAATCACAGAATGCCTGATGGTACGGTCACCGGTACCGATGTAGAGCTCGCTAAATTTGTGATCGACGAGTTGAATTTAGGAGAATTTGAACCAATTGAAACAGAGTTTGCTGAATTGCTGCAAGGAGTGGCAAGTGGTAAGTGGAGAATGACAACAGGCTTGTTTGCCACTGATGAACGAAAGCAGACCGCTTCATTTAGTATCCCCATATGGGCGTTGCCGGATGGGCTTTTAGTTTCGATTGGCAATCCGAAAAATTTGTCTGGCTATCAATCTATAGCTGCTCAAAAAGACTGTACTTTGGCTGTAATCCGTGATCAGTTTCAACATAGATCTGCTGTGGAATTTGGAGTACCAGAGAACAGATTGCATATATTTGAAACCTACTCTGAAGCAGCGAACGCGGTCTTAACGGGAAAAATTGATGCTTACGTCAGCGTTGGTCGGGCTCATACAGGATATATCGATTTAAATAATGAGCAACAGTTAGAAGTTGTAACAGTACCAGCCTCGGAGAAGCAACCGGCTTTCGGCTCATTTGCATTTAGCAAGCAGGACCATGTACTGATTGACGGCGTGAATGGAGTCTTACGCTCATACTATGGTTCGCCATCTCATCGTGAAATGATGTATTCATTTGGCTTTAGCGATGCTGAGATTGATCTGGTGGTCGACTCTTACGAATGACCGCTATGGGCCGTATCTTCTCCTTATTCCTCTCGGGTCGTCCATGTCGAATGACAACGGTACGTGGGTTTCCAAATTCACGGCATCGAGCATCGGAGCAACTCGGTCTCAAAATGGATGCTGGTACGAGTTGGAGATTCATTCAAAAGAAATGATTAGTTAGCCAACACAGCAACCCAAACCACAATCAATATACCAATAGCCATCATCACTGCAGCTGAGCATATATCTTTAGCTTTACCCGATAGCTCGTGATACTCATCGCCAATGCGATCAACGACGGTTTCAATGCCACTGTTGAGTAGCTCAACCAGCATCAATAACATCACACTAACCACCAACAAACCCTTTTCGAGGGCAGTATCACCTAAATATAAACCCAATGGTATTAACACAATGGCAAGCCACACCTCTTGCCTGAACGCAGCTTCACTTGCGTAAGCAGCCTTAAAGCCAGCTAAAGAATACTTAGCGGCAGACACCAATCGGGCAAATCCTACGTCTTCGTTTTTCATCGCGGTAAATGTTTGCAAATAAGGCTTACGGAAAATTCTTAGAAACGAAAACCCGCTTTAGCACTGTAGCTCGTGTAAGAACCAGTGCGATCAGCTTCGAACGCCAAATTAAAACCTAGATTGATATTGAGGCCTACATAGGCCTTTCGTTGTGTGAAGCTTTCTCGTTCGAGCGTCGTAGAGCCTACCGGATCACTGTTGGAACGCACAAAACCACTGCCGGCGTACGGTGTAAAAATAGCAATGCCTTTAGAGATACTGATATCAGCTCCCGCGCTATCGATCTCGAGCTCATCTACCCCCCGTACAGTGCTGTAGGATACGCGAACACTAATAGCTGGCAATGCAACGCTACCCTTCACAACCGCATAGCGTACCTCCGCGCCAAACACTTTTATATCAGTACCAGGAGCACCAGAGAATGACGCACCGACATCAATACCACCGGGCAAGCCCTTTTGCAAAGACAAGCGCGGCAACGGAAGAGTATTCAGTTCAAAGTCAGATCCGTCGGCCAGATCAAACACATCGTTTTTAAGTTTGGTCGCTGATAGGCTTATGCCAATATCAAAACCCAGCACACCAAGCGGTTCAGCTGGCGCTATACCTTTGTATTGAGTCGCAGCAGTGAGGTTTTTTGACAAGTCTCGAAACTGCCCACGATCTAGTGCATCCAAGGAGCTAAATGTTGCAGCGTTAGCCGCACCTGAAAAGCACAACAATACAAATATAAAAAAACGTTTCATTTACTGATACCCCAATATGAGTTTGATATCGATATGTTCTTAGGCTACAACTAGCGATTGATCAATCGGATTGTTCCGCTAGCTCTAAGGCCTGCATTTGCTCGAGTAATAATTCTTCTATCGCTTCAAGCTTTTGATGCAACATGGCTTCTTCGGCTAATAGAGCAGTCAGCTTAGCCTTGTTATCGGAACTGTATAGCTCATTAGCGCCGAGCTTGTCACGTATCTCAGCAAGCTCCATTGATTCACGCTCTAACTGCTTTTCACTCTTCTCCACTGCTCGGCGCAAGGGTTTCAGCTGCGCGCGGCGCTCGGCCTCCTCTCTTTTACGGGCCTTTTTATCGCCTGATTTATGTTCTGTTTCAGCATCGATAGCATCAGAGAAGCTGTGCACGCTATTTTGGGAAGATGTTAGTTGCACACGCCTGTCATTTAACCAACGCGCATATCCATCCAGATCGTCATCAAACGGTTGCACTTTACGCTGATCTACCAGCCACAAACTATCGACAACGGTACGCAGCAAGGTGCGATCGTGCGACACCACAATCAACGCGCCATCAAACAACTGCAGCGCATCCGACAGAGCTTGGCGCATGGTCATGTCCAAATGGTTGGTTGGCTCATCGAGTAGCAGTAAATTAGGTTTTTCATGGACGATTAGTGACAAGGCCAAACGCGCTCGTTCACCGCCAGAGAAATGTTTTGCAGGTTTTAAAGCGTGTTGTTCACCAAAGCCAAAACCACCAAGAAAATTCCTTGCAATACTCTCTGACATTGTGGGATCTTGTTTTATTAGAGTTTGCACAGGTGATAAATCCAGATCGAGCTCATCGACTTGATGTTGAGCAAAGTAGCCGGTTTTAAGTTTTTGAGCTTCTATGCGCTCTCCGTTCATACACTCTATCGCGCCAACAATACCTTTGATTAACGTTGATTTACCCGCACCATTCGCACCCAATAAACCAATCCGATCTCCAGGCTGAATACTCATCGAGATGCCTGATAACACAGTTAGATCAGCGTAGCCCAAATCTACTCCCCGCAAAGAGAGCAACGGGCTAGGCAATGTTTTAGGGTTATGAAATTTAAAATCGAATGTTGAATCTTGCGATACGGGAGCAAGCTCGGTCATGCGTTCCAGCATTTTTAAACGGCTTTGAGCTTGCCTTGCCTTGGTGGCCTTAGCTCTGAAACGATCAACAAAGCGCTGTAATTCAGCTGCTCTTTTGGTTTGCGCCTCATAGGCAGACTGCTGATTAGCCCGTTGTTCAGCCCGTAGTTTTTCAAATTCGCTGTAACCCCCTGCATAACGAGTGACTGTTTCTTGTTCAATAAACAACGTTTCTTTAGTCGTTTTATCTAGAAACTCTCGATCGTGGCTGATTAGTATCAATGCCCCTTCACGCATCCGCAGCCATTGCTCAAGCCAAATAACAGCATCAAGATCAAGATGGTTGGTGGGTTCATCAAGTAGCAGTAGATCACTTGGCGCAATCAAGGCTCGCGCTAAATTCAAGCGCATACGCCAACCACCCGAAAATTGACTAACAGACCAAGTATGCTGATCGGACGTGAAGCCCAAGCCGTTAAGTAAAGACCCAGCCACCGATTGAATTCGATATCCACCAGCTGATTCAAAATCAGCAAGTAATTCAGCATGCTTGAGCGGATCACTCTGAGCGGCTTGGTCGATAGCCTGCTGTAAAGCTAAGAGTTGTTGATCTCCTTCAATGACGTAATCAATAGCGGATTGGCTTGTTGAGGGGGTCTCCTGAGCAATATGCGTCAGACGCGCCTTAGATTGCAGTGACAAATCTCCGTCATCTGGCTCCAGATCACCAACAATCATGGCTAGTAAGCTGGATTTACCAGAGCCATTAGCGCCGGCCAAGCCCAGTTTTTGACCAGCATGTATGACCATACTCGCTCCAGCAAACAAGACTCTGCCGTCTCGACGGCAACAAACATTGTTAAGACTTAGCATTCACCAATGTTACACCGTGTACCCTTCCTGTTATTATTCTGCTCAGCAAGTTTCAGGAAAAAAAACATGTTCCAAGCCAAACGCCTAGTGCCGGTGATTTTAATTATGGTTGCCGCAATGCTATCCAGCTGTGGCATCAACAACATCCCCAGATTCGATGAAGCCGTCAATGCATCCTGGAGCGAAGTACAAAGCCAGTACAAACGACGTGCTGATCTCATCCCCAATCTAATTGAAACAGTCAAAGGCTTTGCAGCACAAGAGAAAGACGTGCTGCTTGAAGTGGTTGAAGCGCGTTCGCGTGTATCGCAAATGAATGTATCGCCCGAAATTCTCACAGACCCTGCAGCATTTGAGCAGTTTCAGCAAAACCAAGGAGCACTTTCAGGTGCATTGTCTCGCTTGTTAGTGGTGGTAGAGCAGTATCCGGACCTCAAATCAAACGAGAATTTCCTGAAGCTACAAGATCAGCTTGAAGGCACGGAAAACCGCATCAGTGTGGCTAGACGAGACTACATCCAGGCCGTACAGCGCTACAACACTGAGCTACGCACCATTCCAGGTCGTTGGTGGCGCCAATTTATGTATGCCGAATCGACCCGTAAAGAGCTATTTAAAGCAGATGCAGACGAAATGGAAGATATCAAAGTCGATTTCACCAAAACAGAGTGATCTTGAACATATTGCTATCTAACAAGCAGCGTAGTATCGCTGCTTGTCTTTTTTTGCCACCGATAATTTTTATCCTATGGCTGTCATCGGTTGCCTGGGCGCAAGATCAACCTAACTTTCCAAATTTAACTGGCCGCGTAACCGATCAAGCCAGTCTGCTTAACAATGAGCAAAAGGCGGAACTCGATCAAAAATTAGCGGCGCACGAGGCCGCTACCAGCAATCAAATTGTGGTTGTCACTGTTAAATCCTTAGAAGGTCTTGATATAGCGGATTACGCCTTAAAACTCGGGCGCAAATGGGGTATCGGAACTGAGGATAAAGATAACGGTGTTTTGTTAGTGGTCGCTCCAAATGAGCGTAAGGTTCGCATTGAAGTTGGTTACGGCCTAGAGGGAGCACTGCCTGATGGCTTGGCAGGCACAATCGTTAGAAATAATATTCTCCCCTCGTTTCGCGAATCTGAATATCCAAAAGGCATCAGTAATGGTGTCACGGCAATCGAGGAGGCGATACGGGGCGAGTACACCCCGCCGGTCAACGCGTCTGATAACAAGAGGCGATCAGGTAAAAACAGCTCAATAGAAAAATTCTTCCCATTATTCTTCATTGGCTTTATTGGCTTAACACACGCCTTAAAACGCTACGCTAATAGACGCGTAACGAACGCAGCATTCCCTGCAAGTTTCGCAGGCTTAGTAACAGCCTTAGGCTCAAGTAACCTCATCTATGGGGGCTTGGCCGCCATTGCAGTATTTCTGTTGGTCTACCTCATTAGCTCCGATGGTAACGGTAGTAGTGGCAACAGAAGAAACAGACATCGTAGCGATGACTACGCGGGTAGTAGAAGCCGAAGCAGTAGCAGCGGCGGGTTTAGTGGCGGCGGTGGTGGCTTTGGCGGCGGCGGTGCTTCAGGGAGTTGGTAACAATGGCATTTTTAACTCAGGCTGAAAAAGACACACTGGCAGCTCAAATTAGCCAAGCCGAATCGCAAACCCGCGCGGAAATCGTGACTGTTATCGCCGACCAAAGCGATCACTATCGCTATATACCGATGCTGTGGGCTGCGCTATTCGCGCTAGCAGTACCGGGCGTCTATTTTTTATATCAGCACGTCACCAATAACGGCTGGACCTACCCCGGTGAATCAGTTGAGTCATTAGCTCGGCTTTACTATGTTCAAGCAGCGGTGTTTTTTGGCCTTGGCATGTTAATCCAGTACCCACCGTTCAGATTTTGGCTGGTACCCAAATCAGTAAAGCATAGCCGTGCCGCGCGTCACGCGCGAGAGCAGTTTCTGATGCAAAATATGCATCAAACAACATCGCGTACTGGCGTTTTAGTGTTTGTATCAGTGGCCGAACACTACGTCGAAATTATTGTTGATGCTGAAGTAGCGGCAGTAGTGGAAAACGACGTGTGGGTGGAAACCGTTGATGAATTTATCAGCTGTATAAAACGCGGCTCAATCATCGAAGGCTTTACTCGAACAATCGAGCATTGCAACGACGTGCTAAGCAAGACCTTTCCAGCCAACGATGCAGACGACGGTGATATCGATAAGGCTCAAAAAACTGACGAACTACCCAACAACCTTATAGAGATTTTTCTGGATTAATCTCGCTGGCCAACCACCAAGTCTTTATTGCTAACGGCGCAAGCATGGCAAGCGCCCAACGCAAACCTAACCAGTCAGAGACAAACCCAATAATCGGTGGCGCCACTAAAAACGCACAAAACGAAATCATGGTGAGTGCTGCAACATTGTCAGCTGATGACCTACCAGGGCGTCTAGCTGCAGCGGTTACGGCCAAGGGATACACAACTGCAACCCCTAAACCCGATAAAGCAGCACCTAGCACCGCCACTGGCACCGACGGCGCAAAAGCGAACAATAAGATGCCCGCTGCAGCTGCCAGGCCAGAGGTTCGCACGATACTGTACTCACTAAATCGATCAGCAAGCATGTCGCCTGATAATCTAACGCTTGCCATCACCACAGAGAAAAATGCATAAGTCAGCCCTATCACCCACGGTGATGCTGACAACACCGAATCCATAAATACGGCAGACCAATCGATAAAGGCACCTTCTATCGACATTATCCCTAAAGGCATGATGCACAGCAAAAGAATGGCTCGCGATGGCAGGCGAAAATGCGAAGCATCATCACTATGGTCAGTGTTAAAGGACTCAATTTGGCTTTGCTCTATCTTAGAGGCTGCAACAAAGCCAGCAATCGCTAATAACGGCATCATTATCCCGAAATGCCACTTTACATCGATTGCCAACTGCGCTACCGCGCTGCCCGCTAAAGCGCCTACCATGGAACCTAAGCTCCAAAAGCCATGACACCTAGACATAATACGAACACCCCGATATCGTTCGATAGCATCAGCAGCTGTGTTCATTGCCACCTCAGTTAGGCCGACAGCCACACCACATATTACTAACGAGGCAGCAAACATCACAGGAGTATTGGCTTGGGCGGGCAACACAAAAAACAATGCCCACAGCGGTAAAAACAATTGGCAGCCCGATCTAAGGCCTATACGCTCAAGCACTCGCCCCGAAATCAACAGACCAAGGATGGTCCCCAGTGGCACGGCCAACAAGCATAGGCCCAAGCCTGCATCAGATAGCTCAAGCTTAGCCTTTAGTTCAGGAATTCGAGGAATCCAATTACCCAGGACGGCGGATTCTATAAAAAAAACAGCAAAAACAGCGTAGGTTGATTGGCGAGACACTGGACGTTAAACACGATTGGCCAGCGCAGAGCTTACTCCAGAGCTTAGTAAATTACGAATAAAAGTGTTGAAAACTCGCCGCCAAAGCAACAGGGCTTTGGCGGCGTAATTAGAGGGGTTTTAAGCATTCTTGGCTATCGGAACAACTTTGCTACCATTTCTAGCTGCCAGTTCCAATAGGTATTCACGAAAATCAGCACCAACTTCCTCGTGCTCCAACGCAAACTCAACTTGCGCCTTCAGGTAACCAAGCTTACTACCGCAATCAAAACGTCGACCATCAAAGTTATATGACAGTACACGCTGCTCTGAAAGCAATGCAGCGATCGCATCTGTTAGTTGAATTTCTCCACCAGCTCCGCGCTCAGTGGTTTCAAGTAAATCGAATACACGAGGTGTAAGAATGTAACGACCAACCACGGCGTTGTTACTAGGTGCATCTTTAACGTCTGGCTTTTCGACAATAGCGTTTACTTCCATCAAACCAGGCTTCACTTCAGTGCCGTCAACGATTCCGTAAGAACTAACGTCTTCCTTTGGCACCACTTCTGTACCTAAGACTGAACAATGTTGATAATTGAACACATCAACCATTTGGCTTAAGCAAGGCTGCTCAGAAAAGTTGATTAGATCGTCCGCTAGAATAACGGCAAAGGGTTCGTTATTAACCACTGGTTTGGCGCAAAGGACCGCATGCCCCAAGCCCAATGCTTGTGATTGTCTGATGAATACGCAATTAACATGCTTAGGCAAAATGCTACGCAACACTTCCAGCATCTTCTCCTTGCCCTTGGCTTCAAGCTCCCGCTCCATCTCATAAGCTGTATCAAAATGATCTTCGATAGATCGCTTGTTTCGGCCGGTGACAAAAATTAACGTATCGATTCCCGCGGCAACCGCTTCTTCGGCGGCATATTGGATGAGGGGTTTGTCAACGACAGGAAGCATTTCCTTGGGGTTGGCTTTGGTTGCAGGCAAAAAGCGCGTACCCATGCCAGCAACCGGAAATACAGCCTTTTTAATAGCTTTCATTTAATTCTCCAAAAACCTTCGCTCGGGTCATTCCTGCTCAGGTCTTTATTCTTTCGCCCTTGCGCATAAGTTTGCTAATATCAGCATATAGCAAGCCAAATCCTTGAGAACTGCGCCATGACCTTTGTTGTTACCGAAAACTGCATCCGCTGCAAATACACCGATTGTGTAGAGGTTTGCCCGGTGGATTGCTTCCACGAAGGGCCTAACTACCTCGTCATCGATCCCGAAGAATGCATCGATTGCTCGCTGTGCGAACCTGAATGCCCTATTAACGCTATCGTCGCTGAAGAAGACATGAAACCTGAGGATGAGCCCTATCTAGCGCTCAACGCCGAGTTATCGCTTATCTGGCCGGTTATCACCATCCAGAAAGACCCTCCAAGCGACGCAAAAGAGTGGGAAGACAAGCCCGACAAATTGCAGCACCTAGAACGTTAACGGCAGACTACCCTAGTTTGCTTATACACCTGAGGCAATTTTACCGATCAAAATTACTCATTTTTGTGTCGCACTAGAGATATAGACGGTTTCCGCGCACATGTGTTAAAAGTTCATAGTTGATAGTGCCGGCAGCTGCTGCCAGTAGCTCTACCGGATGTTCTGGCCCCCAAATTATAACGTTATCACCGGGTTTAACACTGCTAGCCACGTTGTTTAACGATCGTAAATCTATCGCCATCGAATCCATCGATACTCTACCGATTACCTGGCAAGGGGTATCGTGGAGCAATAATGTGGCTGTGTTGTCTAGCACTCGTGGCAGACCATCGCCATATCCTGCTCCCACATAAGCCACCAACATATCTGTGGGGCAGTGGTACTGATGAGCATAGCCAATTGATGCACCTTTCGTGTATTGCTTGACGCTAATTAACGGAGCGGTAACGCGCATAGCAGGCTTAAGGCATTCACTAGCAGCGCTAACACTCGACCTATCGAAAGGCGTACTGCCGTACAACATCAATCCGGGGCGGTACCACTGTGCTTTTATATCAGGCCATGCCAAGAGCCCCGCAGAATTTCCAATGCTGGACTGAAGATGGGGAAACTTCGTTTGCAGAGTGGCGAACCGCCGAGCTTGAACGCCGACTTTGTTACTACCAGGATCATCAGCACTGGCTAGATGTGTAAGCATACCCATCCAATTGATTTGTGTATCCTCCAATGCTTGCTCTGCTTGCCTTAGCGAAAGACCCAAACGCCCCATTCCAGTATCAATTTTAAGCCACAGTGCTAATTGCTCTAATTGAGGTGCACGCTTGAGCCAAGCCAGTTGGTATTCATCATGTATCGATGCCCAAAGATCATGCTCTATGTATGAATCAAGCTGGCTTACATCAGTGGGCCCCTGTAGCACCAATATAGCTTGTGGAATACCTGCCACCCGCAACGCCACTGCTTCATCAGTGGTAACGACCGCAAATGCATCAGCCATCGATAATGCTTTCGCGACTTCCACAGCACCGTGGCCATAGGCATCAGCTTTTATCACAGCAAAAACCGATGCGTCACCGGCACCTTGCTTGGCAACACGATAATTATGAATCAAGGCAGAGCGATCAATGGTTACGGATAACGCGCGCAGGACACACCTCGTTAGCTCATAGCTATTAACTAAATCTGTTAACTAAAACCGTTAACTGAACTCACCAGAGTAAACCTCGGGAGTATAATTTTCGAATCGGGTGTACTTACCCAAGAAAGTGAGATTAACGGTACCAATCGGGCCGTTACGTTGTTTACGTATCAGTATCTCAGCCTTACCTTTGCTCTCTTCGTCATCTGGGTTATACACCTCATCACGATAGATAAAGATAATCACATCGGCATCCTGCTCGATCGCACCCGATTCACGTAAGTCCGACATAACCGGACGCTTATCAGGCCGTTGCTCCAAACTTCGGTTTAACTGCGATAGCGCTATGATTGGCACTTCTAGTTCTTTTGCTAGAGCTTTAAGTGCGCGAGAAATTTCCGAAATCTCTGTCGCTCTATTTTCACCTGAGCCGGAAGTTTGCATTAACTGCAAATAATCGATAACGATGAGACTAAGACCATGCTCACGCTTAAGTCTGCGTGATCTTGCACGCAAATCGTTAGGTGTCAGAGCCGCTGAATCGTCGATATACACATTGCGCTTTTGATTAAGTAGTGTGATAGCGGATGTTATGCGCGGCCAATCTTGCTCTGATAGCTTACCGGTCCTTATTTTTTGTAATTCTACCCGGCCAAGCGATGCAATCATTCGCATACCGATTTGATCGGTAGGCATCTCCATACTAAATACCGCGACAGGTTCGTCGGCCATTAAGGCTGCATTCTCAGCGATATTCATCGCAAAGGTTGTTTTGCCCATCGATGGGCGGCCAGCAACGATAATCAAATCTGATTTTTGCAAACCACTGGTTTTTTCATCTAGCTCATCAAACCCAGTGGATAAGCCCGTTATCGCAGCGTCAGATTCAAACAAGATGTTGATTCGCTCAACGGCGTTGGCCAATACTGATTTGATATCGATAAAACCGCCACCAGTTTTAGCGGATTGATCCGCGATAGCAAATACTTTGGTTTCAGCGCTATCTAACAACTCTTTGCTGCTGCGGCCTTCCGTATCGAAAGCAGAATCTGCAATTTCATTAGCAACCGAGATAAGTTGGCGAAGTACCGAACGCTCGCGCACAATCTCAGCGTAGGCTTTGATATTGGCAGCACTAGCGGTTTCTTGGGCGAGTGCACCAATATAATGTACGCCATTGGCGTCTTCAAGCAATCCGAGCTGCTCTAAATATCCTGACACTGTAACAACATCAGTAGCCTGGGTTTCGGCAGTAAGTGCAGCGATTGCACGAAAAATTAAACGATGGTGGTACTGATAGAAGTCGTGTTCATTGACCAAATCAGAAATTTTATCGAAGGCATCTTGGTTGATTAGCAAGCCGCCCAATACCGCTTGCTCAGCTTCGACAGAGTGCGGCGGCATACGCGCCGCACTCAACTGCGAGGCAAGCTGAGTGGTGGCCTCGAACTCAGACGTAGCCTCGTATTGCTCTAGCAGGTAGTCATCCGGAGTGGATGCCATGCTAAATCTCTATGCCTCTTCGCCAACTACATTACAGATGACTTCAGCATCAACATCGGCATGTAGGTGCAAAACAATGGGATGTTCGCCGACTGTGCGTAGCGGGCCATCAGGAAGTCGAATTTCCTTCTTCTCAATTTCAACACCAGCAGCCTCAATAGCGCTACGAATTTCTTCGGTGCCAACCGAGCCAAACAACTTGCCTTCAGTGCCGGAACGAGAAGTGATGTTAACGGTTAAACCGCCTAGCTTGTCAGCACGTGATTGAGCAATTTGCAATGCTTCGGCTTGTTGCTTTTCAAGCTCTGCACGACGCTCTGCAAATGCCTCAATGTTAGCAGCACTAGCGACTTCAGCTTTTTTCTGCGGCAGCAAAAAATTACGCGCAAAACCTGATTTAACATCAACCAAGTCGCCTAGCGAACCCAGTTTATCTATTTTTTCCAAAAGGATGACTTGCATTATTAACCCCTGTTATTCACTCAATAACTCAATTCAAAAAATTCAATTTTTAACTACTCAGCGTTCTTGCGCAGGCTGTAGATATTATCTGACATCCCCAGCGCTCCCAGTAGCAAAACGGTTTGAGGCAAAATCATTAATAGATAAATACCTACTAACCAAGCTGCGCTCATTCCTCGCTGTTTAACCAGCGCGTGGGCTACTGACAGACCCTGAATAAAAAAACACATTATGACCAATGACGCCAACGCGATACCGTTGGGGCCACCGACACTTATCGCAATGGCGATTAAGATCAAACCGCCTAAAGCGATTATTCTTCCGTAACGTAAGCCATGAAACTCTTGCTGGAATCCCCCTGGGTTGACGATACTTGCTTGCCACCACCTCGCAATGTAAACACTGCCTAGCGCTACGAGCATCACGCTCAAAGCAATCGCTGATGGCAACATCTGTGCGAACTTATCCGTTATTTTCTCGAGCTGCCCCGATGGAAAACGCGCCTTGTCTTCCATCGGCATAGTCTCAAGGATTGCTCTTACAGCCTTACTCCATTGATCAGCTAAGTCAGGTGCAAATAGCATCACTCCTACAAATGCTAGAGCACCGCAACCCGCCGCAGCCAAAGTACTAATCGATAAGTCGACCGTACGCCTCAACACTACTGCAACGACCATCCCAGCGACCCAGAACACAAAGGCTGATATAGGCAAAATCAAACCGGCTTTTAACACCAGCACCGATACTATAAACAGTGCAACAAAAGCTATGGCCAATACATGTACAACTGCGGATTCGCCCCGCCTAAGCACAACAAAGCACACAACGCTAGTGCTTAACACATACATCAGCAGCGACAACATCGACGCTGCTGGTGCCGTCGTTTGCAACGTTATTCCAAAAACAAACAATCCCGCCGCTACCAACGCAGCGGTTACCGGACCGTTATCAACAACTTTTGCAAGACCCAACATTATGGGTTGTTATATCGCTTGGAAAAGTTACTTAGTTTAGTGCTGGTCGGTATAAGGGATCAGCGCAAGGTACCTAGAGCGTTTGATCGCAGTTGACAGCTGGCGCTGATAACGGGCTTTAGTACCTGTAATTCGGCTAGGTACGATCTTGCCAGTCTCAGTGATAAATCCTTTCAGCAATTCAAGGTCTTTATAATCGATAGTGGTAATGCCTTCAGCAGTAAAACGGCAATATTTACGACGACGAAAGTAACGTGACATGTGATTCTCCAGTCAATTAGGCTTATTAGTAGGCTTAGCCTACTAGGATTCCGACGCAGTGTCGGTAGCGTCTGCGCTCTCAGCGACAGGCTCATCATCTGACGAGGGCTCATCACTATCAGCATTGCGCGCACGTCGCTCTTCATCACCACGTGTTTCTTCTTTCTTGATCAGTGGTGACGCTGCCGTCACAGGGCCAGTTTCCAACAGCACCATGTGGCGTATAACTGCGTCATTAAATTTAAACGCGCTGGTTAGTTCGTCGATAGTTTCTTTATTGCATTCGATATTAAGCAGCGTGTAATGTGCTTTGTATACCTTATTAATTGGGTAAGCTAACTGACGACGACCCCAGTCTTCTTGACGGTGAATTACACCTTCTTGGGATTCGATTATGCCGCGATAGCGTTCTACCATGGCAGGGACTTGCTCGCTCTGATCCGGGTGGACCAGAAACACGATTTCATAATGTCTCATTTTATGTTCCTGTGGATTACTGCCCGCAGCAGACATTAGCCGCTGGACAAGGAAAACTGGCGACGTTGCCAGCTGGCGAATTATACAACAACCAGAGCGCGCAGCGGTCAGTTATTGGCGCGCTGCCGCTGAGCCTCAAATAAAACGACGCCAGTGGCAACGGACACATTTAGGCTAGAAACGGTGCCAGACATAGGGATACGGAAGATTGTGTCACAGTTTTCACGGGTTAAACGGCGCAAACCCTTGCCTTCAGCGCCCATTACCACTGCAACTGAATCGGTCCAATCAGTCCCATAAACGGTAGATTCTCCCTCTCCGGCTGCACCATGCACCCAGACACCTGCGTTTTGGAGCTTTTTTAGTGTCCGCTGTAGGTTGGAGACTTGAAAAAAAGAGACGGTTTCAGCAGCACCTGAGGCTACTTTTCTCACCACGTGCGTGATTCCAACGCTGTTGTCTGAAGTGGATACTACGGCATCGACTCCTGCGGCATCGGCACTGCGTAAGCAAGCACCTAAATTGTGAGGGTCGGTAATGCCATCCAACACCAGGACCAGCCAAGGCTTGGGACGGCTCTCCAACAGTTCGATCAGGTTAGTCTCACCGCCGATCGCTTTCGCTTCTCCTTCAGATTCTAGTACTACGCCTTGATGCACCGCTCCTTCGGCCAATTTGTCGAGCTCACTGCGAGAAATCTCTATCAGCTCAAGCCCCTGACGCTGAGCTAGATCAATAAGGACACGTAGCCGACTGTCACGACGGCCTTCTAAGACATAAAGACGGCGAAGCGTTCCATCATCCTTCTTAAGCCGACTGTTAACAGCATGAAAACCTACCACCCGGCTCATTAGCCTTTCCGCCGCTTCTTTTTAACTGATGGCTTTTTCTTAGCTGTAGTCTTCTTGGCCGTAGTCTTCTTGGCCGTAGTCTTCTTGGCCGTGGTCTTCTTGGCTGTAGTCTTCTTGGCTGTAGTCTTCTTGGCTGTAGTCTTCTTGGCTGTAGTCTTCTTGGCTGTAGTCTTCTTGGCTGTAGTCTTCTTGGCTGTAGTCTTCT
>CALGND010000080.1 GCA_937958675.1 uncultured Granulosicoccaceae bacterium | reverse complement strand
ATTCGGCAACGCCCCAAAATACCTTACCCAGACCAATCTTCCATTCCCAATTTTCTCGCACTTGATGAAAGAGAAGTTCTCTAAGGTCAAAATGAGTGCGCTCCTCGTCCTGTTGATCGAGTCGATAGAAAGGCGTCACAGTGATGCTGGAGTAGTCTGTCAAATTCTGGTAAAGCTCGATTTCACTAGAAAGAGACACATTACTTTTGTGGTCACCGCTATGGTCGGCGTTTTCAGTAAAGGCCTGAGTTTGCCCAGTGACATTGCCGCGTATTTCCCATTCGGCTGATGCAGCAGAGCTAAAAGCAGTTATTGCCAGTAAAGATAGCAGGCGTTTTTTGAGCGTCATCGTGATCCTCTATCATTTAATACGTAAGCGATCTAACGTAAGCGCTTTAAGGCGCTGCTGTTAAAATCTTTGTCAGTTAGCCCTGTTTGAAACTCATAGTCGGAGAACTCAATCACTGTGCTTTTTTTGGTTTGTAGATTGTTCATCTCTAATGTACCCGCGCGCCAAAACTTATCTAGATATTGTTGGTGATCGGTGAACGTGAGTACCTTCAATGGTGAATTCTTTCGATCAAAGTATTCAACTTTTAAGACGATCATTCGCTCTTGATCAATCCAATTGATTAATCGCGTGTAGCCGGAGTGCTTGTAAGCCGGTTTGCTCTCGATTTTGAATACCTTGATTCCGTCGATCTCATCTTCGCCGAGGTACTCATAAGTATATTTATCCACTTCTTGAGAGCTAATATCTTCAAACGCAAATTCGCTACCCATAAATGGGCCAGATTTGTTTTTAGATGAAATTCGCTTGACTCGCTTTAGTGCGGGCAAATATAACCATTGATCATCAGCTTTCACGGAGTGTGAATGTGTCAGGCTGGCTGTCCCTCTAACATCTGCTGGTTGGTCGAATATCGACATGCTCTTGTCACCATCGCCTGGTACTTCCAAAGTGAGTGCGCGCATTTTGCGCTCACTTTTTTTGCCCGATCGATTAATAAGCGTCATTAGCATGGTTGAAGTGGTATCCACAAAACCATCGTTTTGCTCATCTACGGCAGTGGCGATTTCAAGGCCCCGAGCGGCATCTGCCAATGCAGTGGAATTGATTGTCACGGTACTTATTGCCGTTAACAACAACGCAGTTGTACTTAATTTTGTAAGTTTCATAAACTAACTCCTAAAAGACGATGATTAGGCGGCTACAGCCGTTGCCGGTGCAATGGGAGACGGGTCTGTTTTACGGTCTTTATCCAGTGCAATTAGTAGCGGTGGTAAAAATAGAAAATCAACTATCAATGCAATGGT
Source organism: uncultured Granulosicoccaceae bacterium (assembly GCA_937958675.1). Lineage (GTDB taxonomy): Bacteria > Pseudomonadota > Gammaproteobacteria > Granulosicoccales > Granulosicoccaceae > Granulosicoccus. The sequence goes on along the minus strand of CALGND010000080.1, from coordinate 11,988 downwards.
GATAGTGATCGCAGTTAGTAGACCCATTTGGCTGTTAACTAAAAAGTTGGATTGTGCGATAACCAAAAAGCCAGCCACCAACACAATCGTAGTAACTAACAAGGCAACACCAACTGTATTAAAAGCATACCTAACAGCTTCTTCGGCAGAGAGGCCGCGTTCGCGTCGAGCCCGCAAGTATTTGCTTAAAAAGTGAATGGTGTCGTCCACGACAATACCTAAGGTCATTGCCACAACCACTGATACTGCTAAGCCCACTTCACCTACCATCAACCCCCATACGCCAAATGCCATCAGCGCTGGTGCAATGTTGGGGATTAAGCTCAGCATGCCGAACTTAAACGAGCGTAGCGCGAAAATGAGAATGGCCGATATCAGTACTAGAGCAATAGCGGTGCCGCTAAGCATACTGATGATATTGCGCATGCCAATATGCGAAAACATCATAGTGGGTCCAGTGCCCAAAGTTGCGATGTCCGGCGTATTGTTATTCATCCATTCAAGTGTGCGTTCTTCAAACGATAATGCTTCTTGCGTAGAAAGTGTTTCCAATGTAGCTGACATTCTAGTTTTGGATTTATCAAAGTTCATTTGATTGTTTAAATCCAAACCGTACGGCAATGACATTTCGTATAGCAGTAAATATTGAGCTGATAGCTCTCGGTTTTCAGGCAGTTTGTAGAACTCGTCTTGATCGCCGTGCATGCTTCGGTTAAGGCGTCGAACCGTCTCGGTTAATGCATTAACGTGCATGACCTCTGGTTGTTGTTCAAGGTATTGTTCAAATTTTTCTACCTGCGCCAAAAACTCTGGGTCATTGACACCACCTTCATTTTTAGAATCAATCGAGAAATCAACCAAATACATGCCCGAGAGCTTGTCGGTTATATGGTCGGTTTCAGCGCGGAAGGGCACAGACTTATCAAAGTAGTTAACAAACACATCATTGAGTTGGTTACGCGGTGCCATAAGTGCCAAACCAATCATGATCACTGACATCAGTATTAGTAACGGCTTGCGGTTGCCAACAACGAAATCGGAGAATTTATCCATGCCCGTTGCTTTATTTGTATCGATTACTTTTGCTCTAACGGGTAATACCGCCATAAACGCTGGCAGGAAGAAAACGGCTAAGATGAAAGCGTAGATAACACCGATTGCAGTGATATTACCTAAATCGCGAAACGGAGGCGCATCACTAAAGTTCATGCTCAGGAAGCCAATCGCTGTTGTGATCGATGTTAAAAATATCGGCGTAAAATTGATTCGTAAGCTTTCGACAATAGCTGCATATTTACTCTCTCCACTACGCACATTATGATAAAGCGTTACTAAAAAATGCACACAATCGGCCACGGCCAGTGTCAAGATTAGCGTGGGCGCTGACGCAGACGGCGGCGTTAACTTTATGCCAAGCCAGCCAGCGGTACCCATCGCAGCCATTATCGATAAAAACACAACGATTACTGTGCCTATCATGGCCAATGGGCTTCTGATTAAAAAGAAGATGCCAAAAATAATGACCAGAAAAGCCATCGGAATGATCGTGCTCATGTCCGTAATAGTGGCTTCCGGAAACGCTTGATTCATCATGACAACGCCAGTAGCACTAAACGCGATAGATGGATATTGCTCTTCCATCGATGCAATCATTGCACGCGAGTAGGTGACCGCTTCCTCGAGTGCTAAGGCAGGGTCCGCACTGCTTCGTTCCTCAACCGGTAGTGCTCGTTCCGCATCGCTTAGTTCCGGTGGCATTTCAACTGTGATATTCACACCGGTGACATCGCCAGATGGGGACACCAGTTTTTTAACCAATAGTGGCTGGCCCAGTGCAACTTCTTTTATGTAAGCGAAATCTGCCTCGGTCAAGCTTTCCGGTTCTTCAATCAAGTCAGCAACGCTCAGATCATCCTCTTCAGCCGTCATATGCTGATAGTTACTGAGGGAATCTACGCGTATGGAATAGGGTACTTGCCAGGCGCGTTCGGTTAGATCGACAACGGCTGCGATAGCATCTGCAGTAAAGACATCGCCACTCTTGGGCTCAATCATTATGAGAATGTTATCGCTCTTAGTGTAGGTCTCTTGGAGCTGCTCGAATGCTTGTAGTTGAGGATTATCAGGGCTAAAAAATACTCGGTAATCGTTTGTAAACGCAAGAAAACGCCCACCTGAAGCCAGAGCACCGACAAGCACTATGGAAATCAGTAGTACTAGCCACCTAAATCGGACAACCCAGTTTCCGTATTTTTCGATCATCTTCTTATCCCTATATCCAATTAAATTTCTTCTGCGTCGTCGGCCATTTGTGGGTCAACGAAAACGGTGTCTTTAAGCCACTGCATCATGGCTTTGTGTTTTTTTGCATCGTATAGCGGCTTCCAGTTCAAGCCGTCTAAAGTTGCCGCGACAACGCGTGCAATAGTTTCTTCGGGTTGCGTTATGCCAAATTCATCAAGATGTAGCTCGGCTGCTTGTAGCAACTGGCTGCCATGGTTTAACGACCACAAACCAAAAACGAGCTCTATGGCTGTTAGATCTTTTGGCATTGTGAGTTCTTTGGTTTTTAGTGCTTCACCAACAATGCTGCTAACCACTAGCAAAAGGCTTTTCTCAAGCTTGTTATGTTGTTGTAGATTGGCTTCAGACACCTTATCCATGATGCTGTTGTCACTGGTATATTGGAGGATCTTGTTGCAGTGAGGCTGACGTAAATCAAAGTAGTTATGAGCAACCATTACGGCCAGAATACGATCGCGATTGCTGTGAGGAATCGCGCGAGCGCGTTCAAATAGAGATAGCAAATAGCTCATAGAGCTATTGCAAACTTCTATTAGCACTTCTTCTTTGCATGGAAAGTGTTGGTATACCGTGCCGCGAGAGTATTCGCTAAGCTCCGCTAAGTGGTCCATGCTTACGGCTGCGCAGCCTTCTTTATTGATTAAGTTACGCGCGATATCAAGGAACAACTGGTGTCGTTGAGCTATTTCACGTTGTTTTCGAGAAAGCGTTGCCATGTCCTCAATTCTAGACAACATGTCAAAAAATGACAACTTGATATTAATTCCGTAATCATATTGGACTTGTGAGCAAACAAGGGGGGTTAAATGCTAGGGTGTTCGAGCTAAGGTGCTCGGTTTAGGCCGCCATGCGCTGTGCGTTAGCTTCGGCGATTAGCCGATTAAGCGTAGTTGAAAACTCAGTCGCTTCTAGCTTTGCTACATAGGCATCAGCTCCAACCTTCATGCCCAACATCTTGTTCTGGCCAGCTGACAGGGAGGAATGCATCATCACTGGAACACCATTGAAACGGGAATCTTCTTTGATTTTGGTAGTCAGCACGTATCCATCCATGTAGGGCATTTCTACATCAGTGACAACCGCTTGAATGACTTCGTTTACAGCCTTGCCCTGAGCCTCGGCTTCATCGGCGGCTCGAGATAATGCTTCCCAAGCGTCGCGGCCGTTTTTAGCATGTTGGTGATTAAGATTCATTTTGTCCAATAGCCGCGCCACCTGCAATCGAGCTACTCCTGAATCATCTGCAAAGTATACGTAACGCGATTCGTTTTCGTCCTTTTCAATCACCTCGCATTTCTCTGCGTCGAAGGTTGAACCGAGTACATCAGCTATGATTCGCTCCACATCAATCAGAAGTAGTATGCGATCGTCGTCCAATTTGCTCATAGCAGTGAGCATGTTTTCATGGGTATTGCTGATCAATTCGCTGGGCTCAACAATTTCACTCCATGCCAGCTGAATAATGTTATCGACCTCGCTGACCATAAAGCCCTGTGTGCTGTTGTTGAATTCAGTAACGATCAGAATGCTATGGTCCGGAGATGACTCATAACCACAGTAGTCGTTAAGATCTATCACTGGCACAGCAGTTCCGCGTATGTTGGCCACACCAGCAAGGCTTGGTGCCGCTCCGGGAATTTTGATCAGTGTCGGCACAGTCATGAGTTCTCGCACCTTGAACACATTGATGCCAAACAGAGTCTCGTTCTCAAGCCGCTCTTTTTTACTCAGGCTGAACATGAGGATCTCAAGCCGATTCGTACCCGCCAAGTTGGTACGATCATCTATCGATTGAAACATGTCAGTCACGGATGAATCCTTCTCATAGCTTTTGATGAAACTTACAGTGGTATGCGTTTAGCGACATACTCATCATGTTGCTTGACCGCAGCCACGTTATATGACGGTTTTTAGAATCTATCTTGCCGCAGCCGGATCAATGCGGTTGCAAATGTGTGACCAGAGCCACCTCGTTGTAACCTGAAGGATGTCCGATCGCGCGGGAGGGCTTGTTAATCAATCAATATAACTCGGAAATCATTCACGTTTGTGAATGTGGGCCCTGTTTTAACTAACGCTCCACAGGCTTCAAAAAACGAGTATGCATCGTTGTTGTCTAAGTACGTTCGGCTGTTTAGCGATTTGTCGTTTGCAGTTTTCGCCACGCTGCTGTCCCAGATAGCGCCTGCATTATCTTCTGAGCCGTCTATTCCATCCGTATCACAGGCTAGGGCGGTTACCCTTGGGTTGTCACCGATCTCATTGGCAAACGATAGTAGGAATTCGCCGTTACGCCCACCGCGCCCACCTTTGTTACGTAGGGTGACGGTGGTCTCGCCGCCAGATATAAGTGCTACGGGTGCTGGTACGGGTTGCTTGTACTGACACACTTGTTTGGTCATTGCTGCCATGACTTTGGCAACGTCACGGGCCTCTCCTTCTATTGCATCACCTAGTATTAGCGGTTGATAGCCGTAGGATTTGGCAAGCTTTGCAGCGGCCTCTAATGATTGCTGAGGCGTTGCGATCATATGAGCTTCTGTGTTGGCCCATAGCTCGTCAGACATTTGCGCGCTGCTTGATGTTTTGCTGAGCAATGCGTCAACTGAATCGGGCAGCTTAATGTTGTAGCGGTTTAATAGAGCTAGCGCTTGTGCCGCTGTGGTGTCATCTCTTACGGTCGGCCCAGATGCAATGACCGAAAAATCATCGCCGGGCACATCGGATACCGCAAGCGTGATTACTTTGGCAGGATAGGCAGCCATAGCGAGCCTGCCGCCTTTGATCGCTGATAGATGTTTGCGCACGCAGTTCATTTCATCGATCGCAGCGCCGGATGACAATAGGGCTTTATTGATCTGTTGTTTTTCAGCCAAAGTTACTGTTCCTGCCGGCATCGACATTAAGGCTGAACCGCCTCCGCTAATCAAACACAGCAATGTGTCCTCGCTGCCGAGTTGCGTGGCTAAAGTGAGAATTTTTTCGGATGCTGCTAAACCTTGTTCGTCAGGTACCGGATGCCGAGCTTCGATTAGCTTGATTTTTGTTGTCGGCATTAGGCTGCCGTAAGGGGTGATGACCAAACCGTTGATGTTTGCATTTGGCCATGCTTGCTCAATTGCCAGTGCCATGGATGCGGATGCTTTGCCAGCGCCGACCACATGTATGGTTGCTTTGGGTTCTGCTGGTAGATGTTGCGAGACGAGCTTGATCGGATCGGCCGCTGCGACTGCCGCATCAAATAAATTTCTGACTAATTGTTGTTGCTCAATTTCATGCATGGTGGCAGTTAATGTTAAATTATTTTAGTTATTCATGCCTTGTCGGCATCAATGTTCAAGTGTGCGACTAAATAGTACATTTTATCTACGTGATTTGACGTAGCTAGAAGTTTACACATTCAAACATTTGTTGCCTTACGGTCGCTTTGTAACGTAACCTTGCAGGGTTACAAAAACATCGATCCGTATAAGCACCCTGGAGGAGCATAGAATGACTAAAACACCAAGTCGACGTAAATTTTTGAAAGGCTCGGCAGTGGCCGCAGCTGCAACAGCAACTGGCGCTATCACAGCACCAATGATTGCCAAAGCACAACCGGTAACGCTAAAGATGCAAGCTGCTTGGGGCGGCGGTATCTTCCTTGAAAACGCAAAGTCATATGTGGATCGCGTAAATGCGATGGCAGGCGACGCGCTTCAAATCGAACTTTTGCCAGTTAATTCAGTAGTTAAAACGAGCCAAATGCAAGACGCAGTACACCGTGGCGTAATCGATGCTGCCCACTATGTACCGGCTTACTGGTATTCAAAATCGCCTGTTGCCTCATTGTTTGGTACTGGTCCATGCTACGGCTGGTCAAGCCAAGAAGTGCTAGGTTGGGTTTATTACGGCGGTGGTCAAGAACTTTTCGACGAGCTGATGGGCAACCTTGGTTTGGACTTAGTGAGCTTTTTCAATAGCCCAATGCCGGCTCAGCCGCTAGGTTGGTTTAAAGAAGAGATTAAAGATGCTAGCCAGATGGAAGGCCTAAAGTATCGTACGGTTGGCTTAGCAGCTGACGTATTACTTGAAATGGGTATGTCTGTTGTACAACTACCAGGTGGTGAAATCCAGCCTGCGATGAAATCTGGTTTGATTGATGCTGCGGAATTCAACAACCCAACATCTGATCGTGACTTCGGTATGCAAGATGTATCTAAGCACTATCACTTGGCGAGTTTCCACCAATCTCAAGAATTCTTCGAAGTTACATTTAATAAGAAGAAGTACGATGCACTTCCTGGTGAGCTTCAAGCTATTCTAAAATACGCATCTGAAGCTGAAAACTCTAACTTCTACTGGCACAACACGCGTCGCTATGCAGACGATCTTGTGACACTAAGAGAAGAGCAGGGTGTAAACGTTTACCGTACACCTGATTCAGTTATGCAAGGTCAGCTGGAAGCATGGGATAAGGTTGTTGAGCGTATGTCTGGTGGAGATGAGTTCTTTGCTAAGGTTATCGAATCGCAAAAGGCTTATGCTGAAACGGTTATGAACTACCTTAACCTTAACCAACCTGACTACAAGTTGGCTTACAAGCACTACTTCGGCTAATCACTGGTCGTATAAAAAGACAACGGGGGCGTCATGCTCCCGTTGTTCGTTACACTTTACGAAATGACATATCAATACTGGAAATCACGTGCTGACTAAATTTGTATATACGGTTGAAAGCTTGAGTGTTTGGGTGGGCCGGGCCTTTGGTTGGTGCATCCTGATTTTAACCCTGTCGGTAACCTATGAGGTGTTTGTTCGTTATATGCCGGGGTACAAGCCAACGGTTTGGGCCTTTGACATGATGGTGCAGATGTACGGTGCATTGTTTTTAATGGCGGGTGCCTACTGCTTGGCGCAAGATGGCCACGTACGCGGTGATGTACTTTATCGATTATTCCCTGTGCGCGTTCAAGCCTCTATCGACTTCATCCTGTACTTAATATTTTTCATGCCAGGCATGATCGCCTTAGCCTGGTACGGTGCAGAAATCGCTTCTGATTCTTGGCGGTATAAAGAAGTCAGTTGGAATAGTCCAGCGCGTATTCAAATATACTTTTTTAAGACATTAATTCCGTTAGCTGGTGGTTTACTTATCTTGCAAGGTTTATCCGAGATGGTGAGATGCTGCAAAGCTATTCGCTCGGGTGTTTGGATGGAACGCCTTGACGATGTGAAAGAAACTGAAGACTTATTAACCGCACATAATACGTAGCGGCGTCTTTAGACATTTGCATCGTAATTTTAATCATTCAACTAATCCCTAAGGTGAATCGGTCGTGACAAATCCCCAAGTTGCCATTTTAATGCTTTCCTTATTCATCGTGCTGGTGATGCTGGGTTTTCCTGTGGCATTCACCTTGCTCGCGATGGGTGTGGGTTTTGGTTACTACGCCTACTATCAAGCCGGTTCTATTGAAACGTTTAGCGATATTTTTGACAACAATATTTTCTATTTGCTCAATCAAAATACCTACTCAGTAATGGAGAACGACACCCTGGTGGCGATTCCCTTATTCTTATTTATGGGTTACATAGTTGAGCGCGCCAATATCGTTAATCGATTGTTCTCCTCACTGCAGCTTGCAGCACGTAATTTGCCAGGCTCAATGGCGATAGCTGCTCTAATCACTTGCGCTGTGTTTTCAACCGCTAGTGGTATTGTTGGTGCGGTGGTGACCCTGATGGGTTTGTTAGCTTTCCCGGCTATGTCGCAAGCTAATTATCGCAACGACTTTAGCTCTGGCGTAATTTGCGCAGGTGGTACTTTGGGTATATTGATTCCGCCTTCTATTATGCTGATCGTCTATGCTGCGATAGCAGAGCTTTCGCCGTTACGCTTATACGCTGCCGCGGTATTTCCTGGCTTGTTGTTAGCGAGTATGTATATCGTGTATGTCATCGTGCGCGTGTGGATCAACCCTGCTATTGCGCCAAAGCCCGTCGTGGATCCCAGTGTGTCGCGTTGGACGATCTATGGGCAATTACTGACTTCATTCCTACCACTAACTATATTGATCATGGCCGTACTGGGCTCGATACTGGGTGGTTTGGCAACGCCTGCTGAGGCTGCAGCGATAGGTGCGATGGGTGGCTTAATACTCGCGTTGTTGTATCGATCCCTTAATTGGACGATGGTTAAGCAGTCTGTGTTTCTAACTGCAAAAGCCACGGCCATGGTGTGCTGGATGTTTGTTGGCTCGTGGACGTTTGCGTCGGTATTCTCCTACCTAGGTGGGCACGATATTATCGAGCATTGGGTCTTAGCCATGAATCTTCAGCCATGGCAATTTTTGGTGTTAGCACAGCTGATTATTTTCTTGCTGGGTTGGCCGTTGGAATGGTCGGAGATTTTGATCATCTTCGTGCCTATATTCCTACCTATGCTGGACACGTTTAACGTTAATCCGTATTTCTTTGCAATGCTGATTGCGCTCAATCTACAGACATCCTTTTTAACCCCGCCGATGGCGATGTCCGCCTACTATTTAAAGGGGGTGCTCAAAGATCAGATAGAGCTGATGGAAATATTTAAAGGCATCATGCCGTATTTGGGTATCGTGATTTTCTGCATGGTATTAATGTACATCTTCCCAGGCATTGCGCTTTGGTTGCCTGATCGCTTATTTGGCGAATACATTCCATAGCCATGAGCACTGTTGAAAAATAATGGACAAGCCGAATAACGGGCAATCCGTTCGAGATATTGTTGAACTTTTTACAGACGGTAGCAGCACCTCAGAAGCTTACGTAGGCGGGTGCGCCCGTTTGATAGAAGAAACGGATGGCGATGTACAAGCATGGCAGCATATCAACACTGAGAAACTCCTTGAGGACGCTAAAGCTTGCGATCAAAACCGTCGTGCCGGTAAACCCAGTGGCTCACTGATTGGAATACCGGTTGGGGTAAAGGATATTTTCGATACGGCGGATATGCCAACCACCTATGGCAGCGAAGCCTATAAAGAGAATCAACCTGAACAGCATAGCGCTGTAGTAGAAAAGCTTGTTGAAGCAGGTGCGGTTGTAATGGGTAAAACGGTGTCAACCGAATTTGCTTTTATGCACCCATCCGTCACGCGTAATCCTATTAATAAAGAATTCTCCCCTGGGGGCTCGTCAAGCGGTTCAGCCGCTGCCGTTGCCGCTGGGCATGTGCCATTAGCAATTGGAAGCCAAACTAACGGATCGACTATACGGCCAGCATCCTTTTGCGGTGTCTACGGATTTAAACCAAGCGAAGGTGTTATTTCAAGGCGCGGCGCACTAGAAACTTCCTCGACACTTGACCAAGTGGGTTTGTTTGCTCGTGATCTAGATGACATTGCTGTACTCGCCGATTCCTTATCTGGTTATGATCATGCTGATAGTAATAGCTATCTTGATACAAAGCCGTCGATGCTGGCTGGCTATTTGTCAGACGCACCGATTGAACCTAATTTTGCTTGGATCGATATGCCTTATGCTGATCAATACAGTGTAGATGTGGCAGAAGGTATGGAGGAGCTACTACAAGTGCCAGGTATTAAGGTTGATCGACTTCCTGCACCGCAGTCGTTTTCAGTGTTGATTGCAGCGCATAAGGTGATACACGAGTACGAAATTTATAGAGCACTTGAAGAGCAGCGATTGCAACATGCGGATAAGTTAAGTAGCACCATTCAAGGGGTATTTGCTGGTGCGGCTGAGATCACTACCGAGATATACGAAGAAGCGCTGGAGGTTCGCCAAGGTGCGATCGATTGGTTTGGGCAATTCTTCCTAGAATTCGATGCAGTGATTACACCCGCAGCACTAGGTGAAGCACCTAAGTATGGTGACAGCACGGGTAGCCCGATTTGTTGCACTATTTGGACACTCTGCGGTTTGCCGTGTTTGTCACTACCGTTGTTGCAAGGTGAGCAAGAGCTTCCTATCGGTGTTCAGCTTGTAGGCAGCTTGCGAGAAGACGATCGTTTGCTCCGTACTGCCCGGTGGTTAGTGACACATTTAAACGAGTCAGAATAAGAGGAGCGCCTCATGACATCTCGAACAACTCAAATTATTACGGGCCTAATTGGCTTAGGCATTTTTGCCACGTTTATCATTGGCTTGTCGCACAGTATCTCCACAGGTTTTGCAGGCTTTGAAGGCGGCTTACCGTTTGCGATCATTGCAGGCTTTGTTCTGTGCTTAGCTGTCTATGATTTTTTTGACGAGGCAGTACGTAAAAAACCAACTGATAATTCGACTGACAATAACAAACAATAATAACGCGTAGTTATAACGAGATATGAGCGATAAACCCACTGTCTGGATCAGCCGTAAATTATCCGATAACACGATCACTCGTGCAAAACAGCACTACAATGTAATACTCAATAGCGATGATACCCTCAGCTCTGCGCAGCAGATAATCGAGATGAGCAACAAGGTTGATGCCATCGTCCCGTGCCACTCGGAAATCTTCAACGCTGAGGTTGCTAAGCAACTTGGCAGCCAGCTAAAAATCATTGCTAACCATTCGGTCGGTGTTGATCATTGTGATTTACCTGCTTTAAAAGAACGCGGTATCACTGTTACTAACACGCCTGACGTGCTCTCCGATGCAACCGCTGAAATAGCTATGCTACTGCTGCTCGGTGCCGCAAGGCGAGCGGCAGAAGGTGATCAGATGGTACGCAATCAACAGTGGGATAGTTGGAGCCCTAGTTTTATGGTTGGCCATCAGGTGACAGGTAAAACGTTGGCCATTGTTGGAATGGGTCGCGTCGGTCAGGTAATGGCAAGGCGTGCACGCGGGTTTGATATGGACGTGCATTATTACAACCGTAATAGGCTTCCTGCAGAGCTTGAGCAAGGTGCTCAGTTTCATTCAACACTGGAGTCATTGCTACCGATGGCTAGCTTCGTGTCACTGCATTGCCCAGCCACTCCAGAGACGACTAACCTTATTAATAGCGATACGCTTAGCTTGTTGCCAGATAAGGCGATACTGATCAACACAGCGCGCGGTGCTTTGATCGATGAGGATGCGTTGATAGCTGCATTGGAGAGCGGAAAGTTAGCGGCAGCGGGTTTGGATTGTTTTAAAACAGAGCCGGGTGGTAACCCTGACTTGTCAGCGTTTAATAATGTGTTTATGTTGCCGCACATTGGTAGTGCAACATTTGAAACCCGTGATGCAATGGGTTTTCGGGCACTGGATAACCTCGATGCTTTTTTTGCAGGCAAAGAGCCACACGACAAGTTAGTGTAGCAACACGTCAGATCGAACTAAAGATCCGGATTAAAAAACAACTTCACGTCCGTCCACGCTTGCCAACCCAGCCATGGCCACAGAGTAATCCATGCTGTCACCGTTCCATTGCCAAGGGTAGCTATCATTTGGCGTAACAGGGCCATCACTTGTTGTTGGCTCTAGCACTTGCTTTATTTCAAGCACTAAAAATCTCACGACGTCTCCGCGGAGACGTGGAAAAACAACTGATCTCAGTGTTCGTACGAGCTGCCGCTTTTATCCGATTCTGGTTGAGTTCAGATTTCCAGTTAGCAGCCATTCGAAGTGAAGGCAGCTTCTGTCTCAAAAGTCGCCACAGCAGTCATTCTTGCTGCATCAACTCGCTAACGGCAATCAACTCTAGCTTCCTACCGTCAGCGGCTTCT
>CALGND010000079.1 GCA_937958675.1 uncultured Granulosicoccaceae bacterium | reverse complement strand
GGCTGAACAAAACGTCAAAACTCTGGTAACCACTCACTTCACGCCACAGATGGATGCCCCCGGTGTAAAAGAAAAGTGTCTGGGTGAAATGCGCGAGATATACAAGGGCCGTATTGTTTGGGGCGAAGACTTAATGAAGCTTTCACTGCATCCAGATGACATCCCTCATATGGGTTAAGCGTTACCCTTGATTAAAATAATATTTGCAGGCGGTTTTATTGATGACTAACATTGCTCTATTTGGCCTTGGTGAAGCTGGCGGCTTGATTGGATCAGATATCGTTAAGGCTAAAAAAGCTGGCGCGATGGGCTTACAAATATTCGGCTTTGATCCAGCCGATGTTAAAACACCCGATGGCATAGCGCGCACCGCTACACCAAGCGAGGCTGTAGCTAACGCCGATTTTGTATTCTCTTTCACCGGATCAGTTGATGCTAAAACTGCATTGAACCAAGCCATTGATGCAATACCCGCAACGGCCATTTACGCAGATTTTGCCAGCGCCAGCGCTGGGCTAAAGCGTGAACTCGCTGATGATGCCAACTTAGCCGGTTTTAAATTTTGCGATGTGGCATTGATGGCGATGGTGCCGGGCAATGGCGTTAAAACACCGGCGATGTTTTCGGGCAACGGCGCAGCTGAATTGCAAGGCCTGTTAAGCAAGCTGGACATGCCAATCACTATCGTTAGCGAAACACCCGGTGATGCTGCTGAACGTAAATTGCTACGTAGTGTGGTGATTAAAGGCCTAGCAGGTTTGTTAATTGAATCATTGGAAGGCGCACATGCAGCGGGTTGTGAGCAATGGCTCTGGGGGAATATTGTTGATCAGTTTGCCAAGATGGATCAACACATGTTGCAGCGTTTAGTTGAAGGCACTGGCGTTCATGCTGAACGGCGTTTTCATGAAATGGAAGCCTCAGCGCAACAACTGAAAGAGCTCGGCGTTGAACCGTTGATGACGCGATCAACGGTTGCAAATCTTGATAAGGTAAAGCGCTTGGGCGTGCCGAACGTGCCCAATACACAAGGGAACTCACAATGAAATTAACGCATCTGTTAATACTGGCTTTTGCGCTACTTCAATCCTCAGCCGCTATATACGCTCAAGATGTGGATGAGCAAGATGCTTTCGTCGAGGCTAATATCTTGGCAATTTTTTATCATGAGCTAGGGCATGCGGTGATTGATCTGATGGAGGTTCCGATCTACGGGCAAGAAGAAGACGCAGCCGATGTAATGGCCGTCTTATTGATCAATGAGTTATTTGAAGAGCAAGCAGCTCAAAGCATTGCTTTTGATAGCGCTTTTGGGTACATCAATGATCCGGACATGAATGAGGAAGTGTCTTATTGGGATGTTCATGGCCCAGATGAACAGCGCTTCTACAACCATGTTTGCCTATTTTACGGCGCGAAGGCCGATGAACGAGAGGAACTCGCTAATGAATTGGGCTTACCAGAGGAGCGCGCAGAGTCTTGCCCAGAAGAGTTTGAGCAGGCTTACAATAGTTGGAGCGTCATTTTTGATGAGATGCGCTCTGACGGCGATAGTGATTCCTTAGTGTTGAGTGCAAGTTCAAGCGATCAAGCGCAGCGTGTAAACCAACTACTACAAGATGAAGTGGCCAGCATCAATTCGGATTTTACATTGCCCGGTGAAGTGACTATCAGTGTGGCGAGTTGTGGCGAAGCCAATGCGTTTTATGATCCGAACAATACATCAATCACATTTTGTACGGAGTTTGTGCCCCATCTGGAGCAACTATTTGAAGCCACTTTTACTCACTAAGCGTTCAACAACCGGATTTATCCAACCAGTCGAGGCAGCATTAGCTAAGCCCCTGTGTGTGACGCCTTATGCGCGCTTAAAATTTGCGGTGACGTAACCTGATCAGAAATATGAATATCCCAAACAGTGGCCCTGGGCTCTGATAAGAATTTATCCATAGCAAGCGCTAAACCTTCAAGGCTTGTAAAGGTTTTGCCTGCCAAACCAAACCCATGACCAATCGCAGCAAAATCAGGCCGACCAAATACTGAACCCTCTAACGTTACGCCATCAGCGCGCAGCTTATGCACCTCTGACCCATAGGCACCATCATTTAGGACTACGATCAAGATCTTCATACCATGACGATGCATGGTTTCCAGCTCTTGGATATTCATCAAGGCACTACCGTCACCATCGAGTAGCACCACTGGCCGCTCAGGGTGAGCCGCAGCAATGCCCATCGCAAAAGATGTACCGTTACCAATAGCACCGAATTCACGAATAACGGTGTAGTGGCTTTGCGGATGATGGTTCATCTGCGCTGTATAGTACGCGCTATGCCCAGACGTATTGATGATATGACAGCTAGGTGGAACTACTTCCGCAAGCATCGAAACAACGGCCATCGGATGCAATGCGCCATCAGGCGTATCGCTTTGATCGGGTAAGCTCAACGCATTCGCGCAACGCTTACGCATTTCGCTAGTGCGCCACCTCTCTTTCGATGTGACTGCCTTGCGTAATGCAGTGCAACCCAACAACGCATCCGACGTGATCGTTAAATCCGCTGCTTTTCGCCCTTGCATATGCTCATGTGGATCAATATCAATTTGGATCACCCGTGAATCAGGCGTTAACTTTCCACCATCAAAGGTGTGCGACGCCAAGCGAGCACCAATGCCAATCACTAAATCAGCTTCTGCAAAAATAGCTTTTGCATTTTCCGTTGCAAAACCACCGGCAACTCCTAGGCAAAATTCTTGATCATGAAACAAGCCCTTGGCGGGCAACGTTGTGGCTAAACAGGCACCGCTATGTTCAGCCAGAGCAACACAGGCAGCACTTGCATCAGCAGAAACAACCCCAAGCCCAGCAAGCACGATTGGACGTTGTGCATCTTGTATCCATACTGCTGCTTGTTCAATCGCTTTAGCGTCAGGACCCGTTGGCGCTTGTGCAATATATAGCTCAGATGATGTTGCATGCTCTGCCTGAACTAGAGCTTGATCAAGCGACTGCTGTTGCAGATCCACTGGCACACCAATCACAATCGGTGATTGCGACTGTTTTGCATCAGCAAAGGCTTGATGCACATCCGCGATGATCGTATTGACATCGTGCAGCGCGCGATACTGAGCGCCGCAGGCATTGACAAAAGGCGCTTGATCAATGCCCTGGTTGTACCACTCTTTATGCATGTGCGCCTCACCTGCAAAAATCACTAACGGAATACGGGCTCTTACCGCTATGGGCAGAATGGTCATGATTTGGGTTAAGCCAGGCCCGCAGGTTACGGTGGCCACTCCTACCTTGCCTGAGGCTCGTGCGTAAGTCGCGGCGGCCGCCACTGCTGCATGCTCATGCCGGGTATAGATGCCACGTGTGCCTAATTGAGATAAGGCACCAGCCCAATGCATATTGGCATCGCCTAGCAAGGCAAAGCAGGTATCAACCTTTTCTCTATTAAATGCCTTAGCAAGCGCTTCGTAAATTTTCATGATCTATCCCGCCTTATTCATTGGTACCAGTTTAAACACGCGGCGCGATAACAGATTCCCACAATAAATGGTCAGCAATATGCGTAGCAGATGATGCAGCGCCACGACTATCGGATTAAAGTTAAGCGACAAAGCAATCAGGCTCATCTCAGCTAAGCCTCCTGCTGCAAAACTGATAAACATCGAACCAAAATCTGCTGGCACATATTGGATAGTAAAAATGGCAAACGCCCCAGCAAGCAGCAACATATACGCGCCAGATAACAAACCCATGCCCAAGCCGCGCACCAGCAGCTTGCGTGACATACCTGAGAACTGCCCGCCGAGCGCGGTGCCAATAAAGTATTGCGCAACATGCGGTAGCCATGGTGGTAGATCAATTTGTACAAGGCCACTGACTGAAAGCGACAAGGCTAACAACAAGGGGCCCAGCATATGCGCTACCGGCAACTTGATCGCCCGGCCAAGCAAAAGGCCCACCAAGCCGATGGAGACAACCTGTAGAACATCAACCACATCATAATCCGTGGTGGCCATAGATTCGCCGGCTGATGAACCCACGGCACTGCCATCAATAATGAAGAACAGTAGCGGCACCGACGTCACCACTAGTATGATACGAATAAAATGCTGAGCAGCAACGATGCGCACGTCAGCACCAGCCTCTTCAGCTAAAGCCACGGAATCAATAATGCCGCCAGGCAGCGCCGCAAAATAGGCATCAAGTTTTTTGTAACGGCCTAGCCCGCGCATGATGGCGTAGTTGCCACCGTGGGCAATTAAGATAAACGGAACCAGCGCTAATGCAGATACCCAAAACTGCGGTAATAGCGGTAACAGGTCGGGCGTAAATCGAGAGCCGATCATGGCCCCAACAATCGACATAAAAATTAAGCGCATCCAACGCGAGATTTTAGGCAGTTGCTTGCCATCGCGTTCGTACCACAGAACAAAGCTTGCGGCGCCGACTATCCC
>CALGND010000078.1 GCA_937958675.1 uncultured Granulosicoccaceae bacterium | reverse complement strand
CCAAGCTGGCTCAGGGTAAACAAGAGATCCAGGCTATCGGCACCAAAAAATATGAGTTAGATGCTATTGAGCGAGAAGTGTCAACTAATCAAGAATTGTACGATACGTTTTTCAATCGTATGAGCGAGGCACGTTCTGCAGATGGTTTGGAAACCGCAAACGCCCGCCTTTCTGATCCGGCAATTATACCCAATGGTCCTTTCAAGCCTAAGAAGCAGCTAATAATGGCGCTTGCGGCTTTGGCATCACTGCTTCTATCTATGTTGATGGCATTTTTGTATGAGCAGATGGACGACACAATTAAAAGCACCAATGATGTTGAAGGAAAGCTGGGTGTTAGATTGTTAGGTATTTTTCCTCTTATTAAAGGCGGCATGTTTAAGGGCACAAGGACTCTACCGCTCAATCCTGTTGAGATTAATGATCCCAAAGGGACTTTTGCAGAATCCGTTAATACGGTTCGTACTGCATTGTGTATGGAAGACGGTGACACACCTCAGAAGGTCATCATGGTGACTTCTTCGGTACCAGGGGAAGGTAAATCGACCGTGTCTATTAATCTTGCTTATTCCTTAGGACAGCTCGAACGAGTACTGTTGATTGATTGCGATATGCGTAGACCTACAGTTGCAAAGGCAGCTGGCTATGATAAAAATGTAGCGGGTTTAAGTAGTTTGATAACCGGCGCTGCCACTGCTCGGGATTGCATCAAGCGTGGTGTTTTTGATAACTCAGTTGACATATTGCCTTCTGGCCCTATTCCGGACCAACCTTTAGAGCTGTTGTCTTCAAAACGTTTTGAGAAGATTTTGGAGCAGCTTGGTCAGCACTACGATCGGATCATTCTTGATTGCGCTCCAACGCAAGCGGTATCAGATGCACTGGTGCTCAGTAAAATGAGTGACGCTGTAGTGTATGCGGTGAAATCCCATGACACATCTATGGAGTTAGTGAAGCGAGGCCTGCTGCGTTTGTCACAAGTTAAAGCCAAGCTAGCGGGTATTCTGATTACTCAGGTAGATATAGATCGAATTACGTCGTATGGCGGTGATTACTACTATCAGGGTTACTACGATTATTACGGTTACACCGAGAAGGGTGAAAAGACCAAGACCCCTGATAAGTTACGCTTATCAAAAGAAGAGCTATATCAGCTGAAGACAGATGATAGTGAAGTAAATCTCGATCTCGATAGGCCGGCTGGCCTATCAGCAGCGGCGGGTGGGGTATTTCATAATGGCGTGTTGATGGCTGACGATGATCCGTACGATAACATCAGTGATCATGCAGCAGAGTTTGATTTGACGGCACAGCTGGATGAAGAAATGCAGTCTCCGATAGAGCGATTGCGTCGTGATCGAAATAGCCGAAAAACAGCAAGTAAACGTTCCGCGGGCGATGACTTGGATATCATTTAGTTAAGTCGCTAGCCGCTATGTGTGGCTGTAATAACTAAGTAATAGCGTATATATAACTACGCGAGCCTTACATCACGTTTGGCTCGATTTTAAGTACCACATCAAAGCTTTCTTTTACTCTCTGGCGGATAGTCTCCGCCAGAGCCAGTAATTGCTCCCCGGTACCGCCCCCAAAATTCACTAATACCAATGCTTGCTTGTCGTGTACTCCCACAGCACCGTCGCGTTTGCCGCGAAAGCCTAGCGTATCGATAAGCCAACCAGCCGCCAGCTTTACCTGGCCATCAGATTGAGGGTAAGCAACTAAGCCGGGGTGCTTGTCTTTCAATGATTGATACTGAGCATCACTAACAATGGGGTTTTGGAAAAAACTGCCTACGTTGCTTAAGGTGTTTGGATCGGGTAATTTTTGTGAGCGAATTTGACAAACTAAATCGCTGATCATTTTGGCGTTAACTTCGTTTAATTGAGCTTCATCAAGCGCATGCTTGAGTGCCGCATATTGTGTGTTGAGCGGAAGCGATTTTGACAATTGAAGTGAGATCGATGAGATTGCGTATTCGCCCTTAAGGCGTTTGAATAAGCTAGTGCGGTAACCAAATTCACATTCTTTGTTAGTAAATTCGCGCCACTGGCCTGAAGGTAGGTGTAGTGCACGCAATGTAACGAGGCGCTGATTCAATTCGACACCGTATGCTCCGATGTTTTGCACGGGAGCCGCTCCGGCAGCACCAGGTATTAAGCTTAAGTTCTCCAAGCCTGCGTAGCCGTGTCGTAGTGAATCAAGTACTAACTCATGCCAATTGGTACCGGCATTAGCGGTGACGAGTGACTGGTCTTTTGATGTTGCTTGATAGTCTATGGATGTGCCTACGGGATGTACTACCAGGCCTTTGATATTTTGCGTCAGTACGATATTGGTACCGCCGCCAAGAATAAAAAGAGGCCAGTTTTTATTTACCGCGTGCTCACGAGCTTCTGCGAGATCGTCCTCAGACTTTGCTTCTACGTAGTGTTCAGCGGTATGCTCGAACGCTAGGCTATTCAGATGCTTTAGAGGTTTATTTTGCTCAAACTGCATTGGCTTTGTAGGGTGCGATGAAATGGTAGGCAATAGAGACCGTGTATAGACTTAAATAGAGGCCCAGTGCGATTGTGTATGGTGCTGTTACCCATTGCCTGACGATTATGTGCATGATCTGTACTTGTATGATTCGATTTGTACGAGCCTAGTCGGTACGAGCATCGGCCGATCGCAGTACGGCTGGATACTTAACTCCCAGCGTGGCAGTTCTCATGACCATCAGTATATAGTATGCCAGCCACAATCCATGGTTGTTGTAGTGCTTTACCAGTATAATTGACGCCACTACAAAAACAGCAGAAGAGATCAACATGCCATTGCGCATAGCGCGCGTATGGGTTGTGCCGATAAAGATACCATCTAGTAAAAAACTCCACACACCGATTAGCGGTGAAAATACGATCCATGGCAGCCATTGTCTTGTCGTTTCTCGCAAGGCTGTTTGAGTTGTCATGGCATCAATGATATGGCCGCCAGCTACGGCAAAAAAAACAATGAATGCCAATGCAAACAATCCAGCCCATACAGTGCTGGCATTCACAGCGCTAATCAGGGCGCGGCGGTTACGTTGACCGAATGCAAATCCAGTTAGTGTCTCTGCCGCATGCGAAAACCCATCTAGTGCGTAAGCCATAAAGTGCAGCATATTGATTAACAATATGTTGGCGGCAAGAATTTCATCGCCTTGTTTGGATCCCATTACGGTCAGCCAGTAAAACGCCGCGGTGAGGCACAGTGTGCGGATAAACAAATCTCCGCTGATCTGTACAAACTCCACCAAGCGTATCGGGTCGGCAATCCAGCTAGAAACAGGATTGCCCGCAGCAGCGTTGTTGCGACGAAATGCTGCCAGTGTGCCGCTCATGAATAGTGCAGCTGCTAGCGCAAGGTACTCACTGATTACAGTGGCTGTGGCCACACCTTTGATGCCCCAATCGGTGTAGTTAAAGAACACCAGATTGAGTGCGATATTCGTGATATTCAATATCAGTTGTAAGCTAAAAATTGCCCTCATGCGTTGCTGGCCAATTAAGGTGCCAGAGAGGGCATAGGTCATCAATGTGGCTGGAGCAGACCAAATTCGGATGCGGTAGTAGTCAGCAACCAGTGCGTGTACGCGTTCAGAGCCCTCCATAAGCCCTAAGCCAAGCCAAAGGAGGTATTCGCTAGCAAGGATCAAGATAAGGCCCAATAAGAGCGCTAGCAGCAGTGCACGGAGCCCGGTGCGATCAGCCTGTAGTGGATTGGCAGCGCCATGGGCCTGCGCCACCAAGCCGCCTGTGGCCATACGCAAAAAACCGAAAGCCCACAAAATGGAGCTAAACATCACGGCTCCGATACCAGCAGCCGAAACGAAGGCGGGGGAGTCCATGCGACCCATGACGGCGGTATCCACTATCCCTACCAGTGGAACCGTGCTGTTTGACAGAATGATCGGTATCGCCAATAGCAGCACACGCTTGTGCCAACCAGATCGGGTCGATGGCAGTGTGGGAGGTGAAGTCGCGCTCAAGTGCATCGGCTGGTAAGGCTGGCTTACCGTGATAATAGGCTTAATTAGTCAAATGCTGTAGAAACTTTGAGCGGGGAGAACGGCTGGCATCATAATTTTCGATCACGAAAGCTTGTTCAATGTGTTTCCGGCATTCCTCCCTCGAATTCGATGCCCTTTTTTGGGGTAAGCACTAACTCACGGGACGCAACAAGCCCATCCATGGGGGCTTCGCGTCGGGATGCCGAACCACGGCATCGTGCCTCCGAGACCCGTGAGTTAGTGCTTACCCCAAAGGGTACCGAATTCGAGGGAAGAATGCCTACGTCGATTAGTGAGTCATCCGCGCAGCCGTCTATTGATATCCTCCCGAAAGCGGGCTAGGTGCCCTTGTAGGTTGCAGGCCTAGAACGAAAAAAGCCGCTGGCATCATGCCAGCGGCTTTTGTATAGCTGCTAAATTTACACGCTTACGCTTTCTTCAAACACTAGCTTTTACGACGATCCTGCTGTGGACGGCCGATGCAGTCATAAATAAAACCTGCTTCGCGCATAGCGGCCGGATCATATAAGTTACGACCGTCAATAATGACTGCTTTATTTAGACTCTTTTTCAAAGCTTCTAAATCTGGGCTTCGGAATTCGCTCCACTCAGTACAGATGAGCAATGCATCAGCACCCATTACCGTATCTTGTGCAGTACCGACTAGCTCAAGACGTTTCTCGTCCGGATAGAAGTGGCGCATCTCGGACATGGCGACTGGGTCATAAGCGCGTACAGTGCCGCCGGCTTCGAATATCGCTTCGATCAGTACGCGACTAGCCGCTTCGCGTAAATCATCAGTATTGGGTTTAAATGACAAGCCCCAAACTGCAAAGCATTTGCCTTTGATATCGTTGTCAAAGTGCCGCATTAACTTTTCAAACAACACATGTTTTTGTCGATCGTTCACAGCATCAACTGAGGCCAGTAGTTCAGCGTTGTAACCCACCTGTTTTGATGTTTGAACCAACGCCTTCACGTCTTTAGGAAAGCAAGAACCGCCATAACCGCAGCCAGGGTAAATAAAGTGATAGCCAATACGTGGGTCCGAACCGATACCAACACGCACATCTTCTATATCAGCTCCAACGCGATCTGCAATATTAGATAGCTCATTCATGAAACTGATTTTTGTTGCCAGTAGCGAGTTTGCTGCATACTTTGTCAGCTCAGAAGAACGACGGTTCATAAAGATTATTTTGTCGTGGTTTCTGCAAAACGGGCCGTAAAGCTCGCGCATCACGTCGATGGCGTGCTCATTGTCTGTGCCGATAACGATCCGATCGGGCTTCATGAAGTCATCAATCGCTGCGCCTTCTTTCAAAAATTCAGGGTTAGAGATAACGGCATAGCCGTGGCTTAGGCTACGCTTTTTAAGTTCAGCGTCCATTACGTCTTCAACCATGTCGCCAGTTCCAACAGGTACTGTTGATTTGTTGACAACGATTTTGTTTTCTGTCATGCGTTCGGCAATCGTTTTCGCTACAGCAGCAACATATTGCATATCCGCTGAACCATCTTCACCCGGTGGTGTGCCCACTGCGATAAATTGAACTTCACTGTGCGCGACGGCTTGATCCATGTCGGTGGTGAAGTCTAGCCGTTTGGCTTCAACATTCCGTTTGATAACATCGTCCAAACCCGGTTCAAAGATGGGGATGATGCCTTTTTTAAGGTTCTCTACTTTCTTGGTGTCGACGTCGACGCAAAGTACGTCGTTACCAACATCTGCTAATAGTGATCCAGTTACCAAGCCAACGTAGCCTGATCCGTATATGGTTACTTTCATTTTTGGGTCTCTGATGGCGAGCTTATAGCGCTTACCTTGGAAGGTCAGCCGCTGAGTTTACCCGACAAGCTATTGTTTTCTATTGAATTTTATTTACAATACCGATGAAATGCTCGCCAGATTCGTGCCGAAACGGCAGTCTATCTAACAAATAAATCGGTTGAGGTTAGGCGCTGTACGCCTTAGCGGTAAATTATAGTGCCTATGAAGCGGGGTTGTGTGTCGCTATTAACACTACTGTGCCTGCCAAATGTTATATCGGGGAAGATGTGGCTCAGTGCGCTTTTTCGACTCTGTGGACGCGGCCGCCAGTTTGGCTAGCAACACGTTATTTGTTGCTTCAAAGCTTCGCAGCGCTGGATATATTGCCGAGTGCTCATCGGCATGGGTACACGGGCTCTTGCTACCCAATTAATCAAATTTCGGCCGACTATCAGCGTTTGGCGCGCATGCTCAATGGCAAAGGCATATTCTGTCGGGCAATTGGTCTCTGTGACCATCTGAAACTGGCCTAGGCGCTCACCGGCGGCGATGAATTTAGGCCATATGTCAAAAATATCACGATCTGATTTCATTGTTTCACATTCGTGTCGTGCCGCACTAGCGTAGGAATTAACCAAATCACTAATACCAACAAACTCGTTTCGCTCCCCAAATGTATCGTTCATGACCTTAGCTATCTGGTCGATGTTAGCCATGGTTTGCGAGACCTTGATAAAGCGGGATTCATAATATGCATTTATCGGTATCGTAAATGCTCTGAACGGCTCGCCCCAAAGTTCGTCGATGCCTTCTTCGCCACTGTGGTGTTTGACTTGTTTACCTAGTTCGAGTGCTTCTTTAAAGTACCCGCCGCAGTCTCTCATTAGCTCGTTTTGACGGCTAATTTTGACGCCTTTCTCTTCTAGCTCTACGATTGCTGTGAATATGTCAGTAGCGCGATTAAACAATGCACCGGCAAGCATCGCAGCGTTGACGCGCTTCAAGGCAGGGTCAGTGGCTGCCTCATAGGCATCCCGGGCTTCATCAAGTCGATGACCGGGCGTATTGATACCGGGCTCAGTGTGGTGAAAAGTACGCCGAGTGAGGTGATCTATCAGGGATTTGCGCGCAGCTAGAGATTCCTCTAGTGGCTGGTAATAACGCACCCAATAACCATCAAAGTAGATGAATTCTTTGCCTTCAATCTGCTGCCTAGTGCCGTTGTCGATCTTGGCGGCAATTTGGGCAGGTTTAACGCTGACGGATCTGGCTGTTGCTATGGCCATACATGGGGCCGATTGCTGTTGACGGCCGAGATTATAACTATCTGGCAACAAATGTCCTGCGTATGGTTCGATGAATCCGACGGTTTGTAATGGTTCGGCCTATACGACTCTGGAATAATTTTTAGTAGAATGCTGTATCTGATTGATAAATATAAATATATTCGTGGTTCTTTAAATGATGACTTAAATTCATTGCTACTGCCCCAAGTTGTCACAGTAGTCACAATTAGTCGTTTTCGGAGTGGTATAACCTCATGACTTAGCGATTTGCGATCAATATTGCACGTCTTGGTCGAGGCAGTCCTTCAATGGTCAGTAACTTATTTTCCGTGTCCAATGCATTGCTTAGCGAATGGTAGGGCATCCACTGCGTTGTTCGTTGTTCCAATGGCGAGGTCACATCGACTGAGATGCAACGTATATCGGTGAACGATGCTTCCTCCATCCAGCGCGCTACTCTTAGTACGCTAGGTAGCTGATACAGGTTTCGCATATTGGCATAACGATCACTTATTTCGATTTCGCTGTCGTCTTCACCGGGCGCTATTAGTGTTTCTAGAATAAGCTCGCCGCCAGGTTTTAGTGCTTCGCGTAAACCTTGTAAGTGCTCTGCTGGAGTACGACGGTGATATAGCACGCCCATAGAAAACACGCTGTCAAAGGCTTGGGTTTCGGGAAACTGTTCAAAGGTTAAGGGCAGCATCATCACGTTTGGAATATTGGCATAGTGCTGAATTGCTTTGAACTGACAGTTAAACAGAGGGCTTGGCTCCACCCCCAACGCCAGCTTCGCGCCGGCTTCGTGCATCCGCCACAGGTGATAGCCATTACCACAGCCCACATCCAGTACGTTCCGATCTGCCAGTGGAGTGATATGTTCTGCTAAACGTTTCCATTTCCAGTTGGAACGCCACTCTGTATCGATGATAATTGGCCCAAGCTTAAAAGGGCCTTTACGCCAAGGGATAAGCTCCCTCAGCATTGATTCAAGTTGCGCGGCATTTTCGTTACTGATGTTGGGTAGGTCTATAAACCAATGGTCTTCGTGATTACACGCAGCGTGCGTATCCAAAGTGGGTAATGCCTTAACCGCGTCTCGCCATTTTGGGTAGAAGCCATGTTCTATTTCATGCTCATTAAGTATTTTGCTGATGGCTGCGACATGCTCTGCCATTGGCGTATCTTTAAAGCCAGCAGTAAGCTGAGCTTCAGATACGATGTCAATTAAATTAGGCTTTTGCGTTTCTTCGTTCATCGGCTACGTAATGTTATTCATGTCATTGTTCGTTAACTGCGTAACGCAACACATATCGTTAATCATTAATTGCGTAACGCAATCCATATCGCTAATCATTAATTGCGTAACGCAATCCATGTCGTTATTCATTAATTGCGTAACGCAATCCATATCGTTATTCATTAATTGCGTAAAGCAATTAATGACACAAAATTGAAACACTGAAACCAAACTGTGCTGGTACTGAATCCGGCTGTTTGCATTCGCTGCTGGTGTTCGGCAATGGTGTCGGGGATCAATACGTTTTCTAGCGCAGTGCGTTTCTGGCTGATTTCGAGTTCGCTGTAGCCGTTAAGCCCTTTAAAGTTGTAGTACATGTCAGTGTGTAGTTTTTCTAAGCGCGGATCATCAAAGCGTATTTTTTCAGACAAAATCATAACGCCACCGGGCACTAGGGCATCGGCAACTTTTTGCATCATCAGCATACGCTGCTCAGGGGCAATAAATTGCAAGGTGAAGTTTAGTGCGATAACGGATGCATTTTCTAGCGGAGTGCTGCTGATGTCACCGAGCTCTAAGCTAATTGGAACGCGTTGATCGTCTAATGAATCGACGATGCTTTGGCAGCGCTTAAGCATAGCGGCCGAGTTATCGATCCCTGCAATGGAGACGTTTTCTGGAATATTGGATGTGTATAGGCCATTGAGCATGGCTAAACTCGTTGCCCCAAGCGAGCAACCTAAGTCATATAGTGTTGTATTGGCTTGCGCGTATTTAGCTGCTAATAGCCCGGATTGCGCGATGATGCTTTGGTAGCCAGGTATTGACCGTTGAAGCATATCCGGGAATACGTCGACCACGCCTTGATCAAACCGGAATTCACTGATATCGCCCAGCGGCTCAGCAAATAGCTTATCTTGTTGTTGACTCATTAAATCTGTGCCCGACCAAATGCCCGCAAGTGTAAAGTGCTAGGATAGCTTGTTCAAGAACGCACTGCCCAGAATTACCAGATCTTCTTCGTGTAAGCTTCTTTATGGCCCTTCAATATAAACCCGAAACGGCAAAACGCCGTTTAGCAAAAGCTGACCCGGTTATGGCCGCGCTAATGAAAAAAGCGGGTCCGTTTAAGATTGCCACTGAATTCGAATTATCGCCATTTGAAGCCCTCGTCCGTGCCATCGTATACCAACAGCTGGCCGGCTCGGCAGCAGCGGCTATTCATGGGCGCTTGCAAGCACTTTTTGACGGTGAAATAACAGCAGAGGGTTTACTTAGACGGCGTAAGTCGACTTTGCGCAAAGTTGGACTCTCAGAAGCAAAGGCCTTGGCGGTTCTCGATCTTTCTAGAAAACGAATCGAAGGCGTTGTGCCTGACCTTAAAACCCTGCAGCAATTGAGTAACGAAGACATAATCAAACGGCTCACTGCCGTTAGAGGGGTAGGGCAATGGACTGTTGAGATGATGCTGATTTTTCGTTTAGGTCGTGCCGATGTCTTACCCGTAAATGATCTAGGGATACGAAAAGGCTATCAGTTTGCCTATGCTCAAGAGGCTATGCCCGCGCCTAAAGCTTTGGCCGCAGTGGGCACGCAATGGGCACCGTATCGAAGCGTTGCCAGTTGGTATTTGTGGCGAGCATGTCATAGCCCTGAATGGTTTGATAAATGAGCGTAAGCACTCGTAGGACAATTTTTATTGCTGGAGCACGGGATACCATCCCGATGATTATTGGAGCAATTCCGTTCGGTATTTTATTCGGCACACTCGGTATTTCAGCGGGCTTATCGTGGTGGGCAATAATGGGCATGAGCTTATTTGTCTATGCAGGCTCATCTCAATTTGTTGCTGCCAGCCTGGTATCGCAAGGAGTTGGCGGTATCGTTATCGTGATTACTACCTTTGTCGTAAATCTGCGTCATGGCCTGTATGCCGCATCCTTGGGCGGCTACCTATCAGGTTTGCCCCGGCGTTGGCTTTTACCAATGGGCTTCTCGCTAACCGATGAGACCTATGCCGTTGTCATTAAGCGCTTCGAACTCGATGGTGATATTGATGGGCGGCGCTGGTACTACGCTGGATCGGCTTGCTTAATGTATGGCAACTGGCAAGTCTGTACTGTTCTTGGCATGCTCTTCGGGCAACGCTTACAACATTTTGGTGATTTAGGTTTAGAGTTTGCAATGGTCGTAACCTTCATTGGAATCATCGTGCCATTGATACGAACTTACCCAATGCTGCTATGCGCGATTGTTGCGAGTGGGGTGTCGGTGGTATTTAATTTTTTACCGCATAAGCTGGGTTTGTTTGCTGGTGCTATAGCGGGTATTTCAATTGGGTTGCTACTGCATCGATACTTTCCACCCGCTAATTCGTCTCTTGTAGAACGGAGTGTAAGTGATGACTGATCTAGAACAGATATTGTTAATCGTTGGCATGATGGTGGTGACGTTTGGAGTGCGCTATCCGATATTGTCGTTAAGCGGGCGAGTGGCATTGCCAAATTGGTTAAAGACGGCATTAAGCTATGTGCCTGTGGCAGTGCTATCTGCGCTTTCAGCGCCAATATTGCTTATGCCTGAAGGACAGCTTGATATTGCTATTGATAATGAGTACCTACTGGCAGGGCTTTTCTCGATAGCAGTTGCAGCCTTGTCCAAAAATCTGCTACTAACCATTGCTAGTGGTATGGTGCTGTTTCTTTGCTTACGATTTCTGTTTTAAGGTTAAACCGTTATCCGTAGCTTGCAATGTGGCATCACCGTTAAGCAACGCGGTAAAATCTTCCAGCAATAGCGGCGTACGCCAACCAATTAAAGCATTTTTGGGTGATTCAACCACGCTTTGTTCCAATAGTTTTTGCGGAGCCAATATACTGTTTGCAATGTTAAGTTCAGCTGCTTTGTGGTGTGCCCAAGCGTTGAGTAACTGAACTTGTGCTTGGCTAGCGGCGCTGAGTTTTTTCTTCTTCTTTGATTCTGGCAGTGGTATTGGTGTGACATCTTTTGCTTCATTGATAATGAGTAATATCTCTTTGCCGTAGCGGTCCTGCGTTTTTCGTTCTAAGGTGCGTATGCGCGACAGCTCCTCTTCGTTAGTCGGCTTTTGTTGAGCTAGCGTACAGATGGCGTCGTCTTTGATAATCCAGTTACGCGGCAGATCTTTTTCGCGTGCTTTGATCTCGCGCCATTTCGCCAAAGCTTGAATAATGGCTAATGTGCCACCTTTGTATCGTTGAATTTGTTTAACTCGAAGCCAGCGATCACCCGCATTTTGCTGATACTTCTTGGGGTCGGATTGTTCTTCAAATTCCGGGCGTAACCATTCCAATCGGTTCAGATCAATTAACTGCTCAGACATTAGCGTGTATAGCTGCTCGAGATAGATGACATCATCTAGCGCGTAACTGAGTTGTTTTTCTGATAGTGGGCGTTGTGTCCAGTCCGCTCGTGTTTGAGATTTATCGAGTTCTAGGCTAAGCACCTCTTTAACTAGATTGGCATAGCCGATTTGATCGTTATAGCCGAGCAACGGGGCGGCAATTTGTGTGTCAAATAGTGGTGTGGGGAGCCGCTTAAATAGGTAATAAAAAATTTCGAGATCTTGTGAGGCTGC
This sequence comes from uncultured Granulosicoccaceae bacterium, assembly GCA_937958675.1. Lineage (GTDB taxonomy): Bacteria > Pseudomonadota > Gammaproteobacteria > Granulosicoccales > Granulosicoccaceae > Granulosicoccus. The sequence continues at coordinate 40,278 of CALGND010000078.1, read as the reverse complement.
ATGGAACACTTTAGTAATGTCTGGATTGTCCATTACTGCTAGCAATGGGCTTAGATCCTTAATCGCGATAGCATCCACGCAAGCTAAATGCTCTTCGCATTTAAGTTGAATCAAGCACAGTTGTGGCCAATAGGTTCGCTCACGGAGAAACTCCGTATCAATGATTAAGTGTTGCCGTGTATTGATAGCATTACAGAACTCTTGTAGTGCTTTGGGCGTGTCTATGTAGAGGTGTTCAGGCAGGGCCACAATGTGTATTTAGTATTTGAAAATGGGTCAGTGTATACCCATCTCACTTAATGTGAAACCGTAAGCGCTGACATCCCTACTAGAAAGAAAAAGAATAAAATAGATCGACAGCCTGCTCGATGCCATTGGCGGCTTCTAGGTACAGTTTTTTGGTAATGTCATAGCGAAGATATAGCGTGGACCCTTCCTCAAATACATTTTGACCATAGCGAAGTAGTATTCGATCGTTCAATCGGCCACTGACGATAACTTCGGTGTCGTCGCCCTTGCCACGCGCATCGAGTTCGAACTCCTTGATCCCCAAGCTTTCGGCAATGGAGTTGCCCACATTGTTACCACCTTTCAAGGTTAAAGCTAATGCAGCTGAAGCCAGTAGTGATGATTCTTGATCGCTTGCTTCAGCAATATCACGGCCTAATACAATATAAGACAAAATAGCTTCTTGTGATTTGTCGGCAGGATCAGTAAATAGAGTGACTTCTGGGTCGGAAATTTTGCCAGTTAGGCGTAAACCCGCCACTCGATCGCTAGCTTCACCTTCTATCTCGCGTACGGCGTCCATATCCAGGCTGGTCTGGTCAACAGGCCCGACAAATAGTATTTGACCATCCTCTACAGTTAAATTTTGGCCGTAGCTTTTGTACACACCTTTAACAATGCGTAGTTCTCCACCCAACTGTACGGGGTTGGGCGTATCGATACGGATCTTCATATCGCCAGCGAGTGAGGCTTGTAGGCCATAACCGCTTAGCTGTACATCGTCTCCAAGGATGACATCCACATTGATTCTTGCAATGATATTGTTTTCTTCCAGTTCTTCTTTGCGCGCTGCATTTTCAACTTCGTCTTCAATAATGACGATGTCAGGCGATAGGGTGGTTGCCCCTTTGGGTAGTTCTTTTATGTTTATGCGAGCGCTGGGGACAGTGACCTCGCCTGTAATGTCCAAGGTGCCGGGAGCTAAGGCGATCGAGATATTCGGGTTTACCGAGGACTCAGTAATTGGGCTTTGTACTATGGATAAGTTTTCGCCGCTTATGTTGACGACCCCAGACCATTCCGCAAGCTCTCGCCAATTTGCGTTACCCTCCACATCAAGCTTGCCTTCACCGCTTTCTAGTTCACCAAATATAAAGGCACGCGAACCTTTTATACGTGTGCTGATATCGCCTCCAGTGATCGCTAATGGAAGAATGTCAGCAGCGGCCAGTTGAAGGTCGTTAAGATGAACGCTCCCATCAAACTTGGGGTCGCTTAAACTGCCACTTAGCGTGCCATCGGCTTTTATCACCCCCTCTATTGTTTGAAATTCGGGCAAAAAGGCTTTCACCAAACTAATAGACAGGCCATCAAGATCAATGCTGCCAGAAATATCTTGTGTTTCGGAGGTGGGATCCAAAGTGAAAATGATATTAGCGTTGCCCATCGTGCTGGAATCAACCGTTAGCGATGCATCCACATTCTCAGGTGTTGCTTCGCTCTTTAGTGCAAAGGACTTATACTTAAATTCTGCGCGCCTACCGTTGGCATCTGTTACCTCAATTGTGCCATTTTCGATATTGGCATCAAGCGCTGCTGAATACCCGCCAGGGTATTCTTGACCCCAGTAGAGATTAGTGTCGGCAGTAAATACGCCTTTCAGTTTTGAAGCGGCTGGTAAGAAAAGGTTAAGCTGCTCTAGCTCGTAATTATTGACCACCAGATTGGCACTGCCGTTTTCCGTCGTTTGCACCTGATTAGCTAAGCAGACAGATGCATCTTCACTTATCCAGCAATGAGGATCGACTTTAAACAGCGCTAGTTGCTGTTGCCAGCTTAGCGAAATCGGCTCTTGTAAATTAAAGTTATGTCCGGGCAATTCGATTTTTGTTTTGTCGATTGCGCCGCTCCAATCAAAGTTGTCCTTTAGGCTTCCGCTGGCCAGCAAATCAAGACTGGTTTTAGAAGGCCCGTCAAAGAAGGTGTTAAGCGTATGAGCAGCGCGCGTGCCGTTGAGCCTCACCGCAATATTGCTTAACTCGTTTGAACCCTGATTTAATTTGTCAACCGTTACGATAACGGAACTCTTGTCGGCTCCGGCTGATTTAATATCTGTGTTGATCTCTAAATTACGTAACAATAGATCGTTTAACTTGATAACTTGGGCATCAGCGGCGATTGCGATGTCTGGTGTCTCTAGTGCGCCGCTAACATTGCCCTTGGCTTTAAAGCCGCCAGCAAGGCCTGGTAAAAAATTTTGAAGCTGCGGTAGATTCGCATCAACAACTAAGTCCCACTGTTGATCGATACTGCCCATTGCTTCTAAATGGTTGGCATCATTGTCTAACGTAAAGCGTTCAATCGTAAGAACGTCGTCCAAGCTTTTGTTGAGCTTAGAGCTGACCTGAAAGGGCAGGCCGCGTAGTTCGCCATTGATATCACCCTGCGTTAGGTCAACTGACCACTGTTGGTTTACGAGTTCGCCAGAGGCGACAAATACGCCATTAAGCTTACCCGGCAATTCTGCCAGTTGGATGCCGGGGTTTATATCGGTCATCACCAAATTTGTAACCCATGTTAGTTTTTCACCTAATTGCAAGCCACCTTTTCCAGTAACTGCGCCGTCTAGCGTATTTACTTTAATCTCGGGCAGCAGTACTTTTTCAGGGTTTGCAAAGCCTCTGATAGCAATACTGCTATCAGGAATGGTTTCTCCGGTAACGTTGGCAGTTAAAGAAATATTGTAGTTCTCCATGTTGCCATCGATTACAAAATCTAAGTCGGTAAGCGTCGCTATTTCTCCGCTGTCTATAGGCCAGCCGGCATTAGCAATTTTTAATCGAAGCTGTGCTGGTAGACTTTTGTCTAATGGTTCAAGCAGACCATCCAAGCTTGCCTGCACTGGACTTTGTATTGTCGAGTTGATATATAGTTTTTTAAGGCTGTTGCTGAGCCTTGTTTTTGCCCGCAGTTCTATGTTCGGGGCGATGTCGGCTACAGCAGTGGTGATGTTCATATTTAGCGGGTAATCTTCGCCTAATCTAATATCGCCATCGATAGTAGTCGTAATATTCTGATAATTGGCTTGTAGGTGATGAATGGTGATCGTGTCATCGCTTGCAGCCATAGCCAGACGAATGTTTTCTATAGTCTGTATTGGCGCATCAACCCCGGCTGGTTTGATATCCAATTTTTTTATTAAAACCGTTTCTGCATTAAACGAAAGTGGCAAAACAATCTCGGGCAGTATGATATCTTCGCGTGGGCTATCGTCGGCGGGCTGCGTTGTTTCAAAAAGCTCAACATCAATTTGATCAATAATTGCGTGTTCTATTTTGAGTTTGCGACCGAATAACTCGCTACTCCATTGAGATCTAATGCCACTGGCTTGCAAGGTTAGTTGTTCATTCTCATAGCTAAGGGAAGAGGTTTTTATTCCGTCTAGCAGATTACCTTCGACATTTTCTAACGTTAAGCCGGGTATACGCTCGTTTAATTGATCGGTGGTTAGTTTAAACCCGCGTTCTGTGCCCACCAGTGCATAGGTTAGAAAAATGGTAAGCACCATCAAGCACAGCACAAATACCAAAAAGTACCACGACCATTTGAAAAAGCGCCGGATCACAAGTCAGGCCCTAGTGACAAATGCAATCGAGGCGAGTCAAATTCGGGATCGTCGACAGGCACAGCAATGTCTAGGCGGAATGGCCCAACAGGCGACTGCCATCTAAAGCCGAAACCTGCACCGGTGCTGTAGCGATGGTCAAAGTTATTGAAGGCGCGGCCAGTATCAGCAAATGCCGCTAAACTCCACGTGTCATTTAATCGATAGTTATATTCCAAACTGACTACTTCTAAGTAGCGGCCACCAATCGCTTCACCTCCGGTCGGATTGCCATCCTCATCTTCACCTACTGGGCTGCGTGGGGATATGTCCTTAAACGCATAACCTCTTATGCTACTATCGCCACCTGCAAAAAACCGCTGTGAAACAGGTACTCTTTCATAATCACTAGCGCGTGTGGCACCATACTGTAGAGACAAGATCAACGTATTTTTTTCAACTACTTCTTTTATATATTTGAGATTAAATGTGCCTTTCAAAAAATCAATAGTGGAAAAAAATTCGCGTGAACCGTACATCAGCTGGATGTTGGTGCTGTGCCCCTTAGTGGTGAATGGCCGTCCTTCGCTTCGAACCCGAGAATATCGAATACCAGGTAGTAGTAGGTCGGTTTCTTTTACATCGTCCGCGATAGTCGAGCGCTCTCGCTCCCAGCGCAAAAACACTGACTCTTGCCAGTCGCTACGAAATTTTCTGACTCGTTGAAATTGCCAGGAGTTCAGTAAGCTCTCTGTGTTCGATTCTTCGAACTCTTCATTTTGTAGTCCAAATTCTGCAGACCAGTAATTGTTTAGTGGGTCGTTCTTGCGTGGAATACGGTACGATAAGCTGATGCTTTGTCTTAATTTGGAATAACGTAAGTCAGCTGAGGCGGAATGACCATGTCGATTAATACGAGGCTTTTCCCACGTTAGCTTAGTGCGAAAATCAGTGTCAGTGGCAAAGCCAATACCGATGCCGACATGATTGTTATCTGTTGGTGTTAATGCCACTTTAACGGGTACTGTGTTTCCGTACTTAGCATCTCGCTGCGGAATAACTCGAACACTGTCAAAATATCCGCTGCTCTGCAAGTTTTTAGTGAATGTGGCCAACTGACTCGATTCAAACGGTTCACCTTCACGAAACACCAACCATCGATTTAGAAACGCTTCGCTAAACACTTCTTGATCAAAAGTGATCGCGCCAAAAACATATCTCGGTCCGCTCTGCGCATCGAGTGTGATATCAGCGCTTAGTTCAGCCCGACTAACTTTAACGCTACTTTCGTTGAATTTGAAATCGAAATAGCCACGATCCTGTGCTGCATCAATGAGTACATTTTTAGCAACTTCATAATCGTCAGAATTAAACACCGCATTTCGGCGTAGCGGTAGCTTTCCTAGCACTGGCATGTAGTCTGGATCTTCACGAGCTGGACCTTGAATTAACGGAAGGACTACACGCACCCTGACAGGATCATTTAGTTCGATGTCTAGCGTAATTGTTTGAGCGGTATCATCGAGCGAATAGCGAGTTTCTATTTCGCTTGAGAAATAGCCCACTGCAGCTAAGGCATCTTTTGCCTGAGCTTCTATCGATTGGGAAACACGGGCGGAAAGGTCTTCCGGGAAGTCTGGGATTTTTCCTACCGTTAAGCTAATGTTTTCTGCGATTTCAGCGTCAACGCCATTGATCGCGAGTTCAGCAGCGTTCAATGGGTAGGACAGCAACAGCAGCACACTGACAATCGCTTGCCAGAAGGTCGTTTTTTTGTTGCCTAGGCTAACCCTGAGCGTAAGTGCTGGTGCAGCGTTCCAGTTCATAACCTGTGGCTGGTGGATAAGCCACCCATTGTGGATCTTTAGTTGCATGCAATTGGCGTACGAGAATAGCAATTGGGCTATTGTGGAATCGTCACGCATTGTGACGTGTTCGCGATTTTTGGTATTTATATAGTTTAAGGCTCTATTAGGGTATTGGAACCTTTTATTCAAAGGTCTCTCTAAGTCTCCATTAAACGGAAAACAATGCAATTGAATACGCGATTTAGAGGCATTTTGGCCGGTTTGGTTCTACTAGTGGGCCTCACTCAACCCGTTTTTGCTGCAGGGCTATTTAACGACTTGGTCAGTATGAGTGGTGAAGAAATGGACGGATTGCCGCAAGCCGATGACGGTAAGTGGACGCTCGTGATGTTCTGGGCCAAAGATTGCCATGCTTGTGAAGCTCAAAAGCCAGATATTTCCGCATTTAGCGATAAACACAAAGATGGCAAAATTTCTGTGGTTGGTATTGCTTTGGATGGTCGCAGTAACTTAGTTGAACTTCGGGCTCACGAAAAGGCCGGTAAATCCACTTTTGATAGTTATGTTGGCGAATTGGTGCTAGTCGCGGCGAATATTCAATTGCTTACTCAAGAGTCTCTGATGGGTACCCCAACTTACATGCTACTGGATCCAGAAAATAACGTTATTGCCTACAACCCAGGCATGCTGGTTATGAGTGATTTGGACTCATTCGTCGCTCGAAACGTTTACGGCGAATAGCTTTATTCGGTAGCGCCACTGGCGCTACACTTCTCCGGGAATGTGGCAGCCCACTCAGTAAAACCGCCATCTAGGCTGTACACATCGTCAAATCCGCGATCAGCCAGAAAAACACTGGCAGGTTGACTCGAATTGCCGTGATAGCACACCACTATTAATGGCTGATCCAGATCACTTCCGTCTATAAAATCTTGCGTATTGGTGTTGTCCAAATGCTGGGCATTGTTGATATGCCCTGCATTGAAACTAGCTTCATCGCGTATATCGGCAATAGTCACTGGGCCTTTTTCGATCAAGGCATTAGCATCAGCAACGGAAATTCGGGTGAAGTCAGCCATCGTTAGTTAGTCTCGGTACAATTGCGCCATTCTAGCAAGACTTGCCTTATGAATATCCCAATGCTGTTACTGGCTCCCACTTTTATCACCGATCCACGTCCAACTGGTTTGATAAAAGCCTCCTCTCAAGACTTTTTAGTTGAAGAGATACTTGGTATAGAGCTCGACAATGAGGGCGAACATTTACTGTTGCTGATCAGAAAATGCCAGCTCAACACTGAAGATGTTGCAAGGGAGCTGAAGAAGCTGTGTAACGCTGCGGATGTAGATGTCAGCTACTCAGGCCTGAAAGACAAGAATGCCGTGACTGAGCAGTGGTTTAGCGTGCGCACACCACAAGATGGTAGTCAGTTGCCGCAAGCTGTTGGGTGTTTGACCGAGATGGTGGAGTGCGGCTGGGGTGTAGTTGAGTGGCATAGGCATACTCGCAAGCTTCGTCGCGGTTCTCATAGGCGTAACCGGTTTAGCGTGCGCTTGCGCAATCTGCAAGGCAGTAATGGTGAATCCGCCGCTGAGCAAGTTGCTGAACGAGTAGAGGTGTTGGGTCGAGAGGGGTTTCCAAACTACTTTGGCGCACAGCGCTTTGGTCGTGGCGGCGCTAACTTACAAAAAGCCCAGCAGCATTTTCAAAATCCTCGGCGCAAAATTACTAGAACTCAAAAAGGCTATTGCCTGTCGGCTGCCCGCAGTGCATTATTTAATCGGGTATGTGCAGCACGAATTGGTGAACAAAACTACGCCACACCCCAAGCCGGCGAAGCGATGGTAATGCAAGGTAGCAATAGCTACTTTGTGAATGATGGTAGTGCTGATGTGATCACTCGCTGCGAGGCCCTCGATATTCATCCTAGTGGTCCTTTGTGGGGCAGGGGTAAGCCGTTATGCGAAGACCCGTACGCCTCGCGTGAAGCAGCTTGGTTGGAAGAATGCAACGACTTTATGCAAGGCTTGGAACAAGCGGGCTTAAAACAAGAGCGCCGCGCACTGCGAGCAGTTGCTCATGAGCTACACTGCGAAATTGAAGATAGTAATACGGTGATGCTTCGCTTTGAACTAGATAAAAGTGTTTACGCTACAACACTTGTTCAAGAGCTGGTGGATACCTCACAAACTAAACTAGAGGCGTAAAACAATGGATGAGCAAAAAGTCACCACACACGATTCAGATGAAGATGCTCGTAACGATAAAATTCTAATTTATGTCAATGGAGAAGTCGTACCCAAGCTTGAGGCTAAGGTGTCAGTATACGACTCAGGGTTTATGCTTGGTGATGGCATGTGGGAAGGTATGCGCTTGTATAACGGTAAATGGGCGTTTTTTGATGAGCATATGGATCGCTTATTTGGTGCGTGCAAAGCGGTTGGTATCGATATAGGGCTTGACCGACAAGGCGTGGCCGATGCCTTGGCAAAAACTGCCAAAGCCAACAACATGAACCACGATGTGCATTGCCGATTGATGGTGACGCGTGGCGTGAAAGTAAAGCCGTTTCAACACCCGAGCTTATCGCGTAGTGGGCCTACTATCGTTATTATTATGGAGCACTCCAAGCCAAGCTCGGCGTTATTGGATAAAGGCATTAGCTTAGCCACAGTACCGCAAGTGCGTGGATTGCCGATGGCGCAAGACGCCAAATACAACTCGCACTCTAAGCTCAATTGTGTTCTAGCTTGCTTGCAAGCGGAGTACGCGGGTGCTGATGAAGGCTTAATGCTCGATCCTGGTGGTTTTGTTAACACAACCAATGCGTGTAACTTTTTTATCGTGCGTAAAAATGAAGTGTGGACCTCCACAGGTGACTACTGCATGAATGGTGTCACTCGACAAAATATCATCAATATTTGCCGCGATAACGGTATCGTGGTTAGAGAGCGAAACTATTCCTTAGTTGATACCTACAGTGCCGACGAAGCGTTTCTAACCGGTACGTTTGGCGCACAAACCCCAGTGAGCACGCTAGACGGAATCAAGATCGGTGAGCAAGTAGGTGCCGGGCCAATGACCTTGAAGTTACGTGAGTTGTACCATCAGCTAGTTGAAAAAAACACGGCTTAGCTGAGCGTCACTTTTCGTTCAGACGGGGCATTAGCATCACCAAGTTGCATGGGCGAGTGCGGTTGTCCAGCTGCGCTGAAATGAGCTCTTGCCAGGCAAGGTCACAAGCACCGGAGGAGCCTGGCAACACAAACACGTAGGTCGAATTAGCGACGCCTGCTAATGCGCGTGATTGCAAGGTGGAGGATTTGATCTGCTGATAGGATAACGATCTAAACATTTCACCAAATCCTTCGATTTCTTTGATCAGTAAAGGCTTGATCGCCTCTGGTGTGCCATCACGTCCGGTAACCCCTGTGCCACCTGTGGTGAGGACCACATCTATCGCCGGATCGGCTATCCATTGGGAGACGATCGCACGAATCGCAAACATGTCGTCCCGACAGATTTGTTTGTCGACATTTACGTGGCCTGCATCTGTTAGCGCATTGACTAGCTTCTTACCAGAGATATCTTCTGCCTCACCGCGGGTGTCGGAAACGGTTAGCACGGCGATATTTAGGGATTTAAATTCAGCGTCGGACATATCAGGCACAGGTATTAGTTGCAATAAGCCTAACCATACCACTGATTCAGCTATAGCCCTTGGGGCTGGCTCTGGTAGAATCGCGCCATGGGCGAACGACTGCAAAAAATACTGGCCAACACTGGCTTAGGGTCTCGACGAGAGCTGGAAGGCTGGATAGCGGATGGCCAAGTGAAGCTTAACGGGCAGCTGGCCAAGTTGGGTGATCGAGCTACAGTGGATGATGACCTTGCAGTGAAAGGTCGCTTTTACAGAGTGGTGGCCGATGATAAACAGCATCGTCAGGTACTGGCTTACCACAAGCCATTAGGCGAAATCACCTCACGTGATGATCCTGAAGGACGCCGTACCGTATTTGATCGTATGCCCAAGCTACATCAAGGGCGTTGGGTTTCTGTTGGACGTCTAGATATCAATACGCTCGGCCTGTTGCTGATGACGAACGATGGTCAGTTGGCGAATGCGCTGATGCACCCTTCATCTGAAATTAAACGCGAATACGCTGTCAGGGTTAATGGTCGGGTTTCCCCCGATATGCTTGAGCGGCTGCGAACAGGTGTCGAACTTGAGGATGGTATAGGCAAATTTGATCGTATCGTAGAGGATGGTGGAGAGGGCAGTAACACGTGGTACCGCGTGACGCTTGCCGAGGGGCGTAACCGAATGGTAAGACGACTGTGGGAATCTCAAGAGGTTCAAGTGAGCCGCCTGATTCGCACGCGCTATGGTCCAATCGCATTACCCAAGTGGTTAGGCCGCGGCAAAATACATCCGCTAACACCACCAGAACTACAGACCCTACTGAAGAGCGTAGGCTTGGCCGAAACTCAGCCCGATAAATTGCGAGTCGTACCTGTGCACCCGCGCCACGCGCGTAAGTCTAAACGTAAGCGTTAAAAAACATATGGCAGACGAAATTCTCTACAGAGTACGTTTTATCAACAATGACAAGATCTTTGAAGTGTACGCACGCTCCGTGTATCAAGGCGATCTCTACGGCTTTGTGGTAATTGAAGAGCTTGTCTTTGACACCAAAACAACTGTGGTCGTTGACCCATCAGAAGAAAAGCTAAAGAACGAATTTGAAGACGTTAAACAGACGATCATCCCAATGCACTCAATCGTCAGAATTGACGTTGTCGAAAAACGCGGCAAGGCGGTCATCACCGACGTAAAGAGCAACGTCACGCACCTGCAATCACCTATTTATACGCCAGGGAGTGAGAGCTAGTTGTCATCCCTGCGACTTGATGCTGATCAGCAGAATGGCGGAGAGAGAGGGATTCGAACCCTCGATACAAGTTACCCTGTATACCAACTTTCCAGGCTGGCGCCTTCAGCCACTCGGCCACCTCTCCGTAATACTGCTTTAACAATCCATTAACTACTGATATCCCAAGTGCGTATTCGGGATTACAAAGTTCATCCTGAACTTTGCCCTTCGGGCTACGCGGCAAAGCCGCTTGTGAAAAATTGCTCCCGGCAATTTTTTCGAACCCTCGATACAAGTTACCCTGTATACCAAGTTTCCTGGCGGCCGGCTAGGTGCTGGCGCCTTCAGCCACTCGGCCAGATCGAAGTATTTACTGCTTTGACCATCCATTGACTACTGATATCCCAAGTGCGTAATCGGGATTACAAAATTCATCCTGAACTTTGCCCTTCGGGCTACGCGGTATTGTACCGCATTCCAGAGCCCATCTCGTAAATCCGAGATGATATGCTCGCTGTTCGTGCATGTGTAGGAGTTGGTCCCAGATTGCTTAGATATCCCATACTGATCATCATTCTCCTGGGGCAAGCGGTCTACGCTGATACAGCGCCCACTGATCAGCGCTTCAGCACTTTTCTCCAATTTCTCAAAGAGCGTGACGCTGCACGGCACTACATCCTAGCCAGCAAACAGTCGGCGATTCACAAGATGTTGATTGGTGAGTGCATGCGAGGCCGTGGGTTTGAAGATCGCGCTAACTCTGATCCATCGGAGTGGTTTAAGGCGTTAAACGGGGAGTTTGCATATTGTCATGATCATCACATACCCGGGATCGATCCGCCGTGCCCTAGCGAAAAAGTTGTGGAATCATCAGTGAATAATTCGTGCTGGCAGTTAGCAGCCAATCAAATTGATCGAAGCAGCGCTATTTTGCATGCAGCTCGAAAGAGAGCTGTGGCAGATACACGCAAAGATCCATCAGATGCAGAGATGCACAAGATAGAATCGGCTTGGTCAAAGTGCATGGCCAGCGAAGGGTACCTATACTCAACTCGAAATGACATGTATGCATCTTACGGTTCGGTTGATCTAAGGGATGAAGAGCGTGCAGCGCTGCCCGATCGAGACGAGGTTATGTATGTGGCAGAGGTTTGCTATCACAGAACTAAATATAGAGAACAATATAAGGCTTTGTTTAATGTGCGCAACAAAAGTTTGGTCGCCAAAAATCGTGGTGCGCTATTTGATTTGTTCGAACGATACGAAAAAGCTGAGCATGATGCGCAAGAATACATAATTCAATACTGCGCGAACAAGCGCGATGAATTCATAAGAATGTATAACATGGATAAGCTTACTGATAAGAAGATTTGCGAAGACTCTGAACAAGATTAAAACCAAAATCTGCAAAAAATTAGTTGCTTGCCAAATCGCTTTAGATAGTTTTATCTGAACCCAGGATGAATTTTGCAAACCAAAAACACTGTATCAGTTACACCCCCGCAAGTTAAAAATTTATAAACCGCACAACCACTGCGTTTTACTAGATAACCCGTTGTAATATTTCTAGTTGCTAATTCATAGTAATTTTTATTTGAGTAAAGTTAACAACGATCCTGCAGGATTCCAATCGACGTTAATTCGACCAAAATTAAAGGAAAGTCATTATGAAAAAGTTTCTAGTTGTTATAGCTGCGAGTTTTTTGATGGGAAATGCCTGGGCTGCAGGGCCAGAGTGCACAACCGAGGATCCGTCATCGTGGATGAGTGAGCAAGAGTTTATGGATAAAGCCACGACGCTGGGGTATTCAACAATGAACTTTGCAGTGACAGAAGGTAATTGTTACGCACTGACAAAGCTTGGAGCAGAGGATGCCTCCGAGCTTGAATACTTCAACCCTGTGTCAGGTGAGCCTGTAGCGCAGTAGTTATTTAAAGCCTATCGTCAGCTTCCAATATCTTGGTATTGGAAGCTGATGTTTAAATATTTCAATCGACCGTTAAGCGCAACAACCGTTAACTGATGATTTTGCGTTTTTATTGAGTAGTCGCAATATGACACTATGCTGCTAGCTAAGCTTTACAACCCCGGCACCAAAACACGCCTCAGTAGCGGCATCAGCCAATAATTGCGCCTTTAAACCATCGTCACCGCTCGGGTTAGGGGCAATGCCATCGAGCACAGTTGACACAAACTGTTGCAGCTCTGCTTTGTATGCAGCCTCATAGCGCTCCAGAAAAAAGTGTTGCACAGGTGCTTTAGTAAAACCTGACTCGGTAGCCAGCTCAATCGTATTCTCGTAAACGTTTTCAGCGCGGATCATGCCTTTGGATCCGTGCACTTCAATGCGTTGATCGTAGCCAAAGCTGGCTCGTCGCGAATTTGATATTTGGCATAGCTTGCCGGTGGCTGTTTTAAGCATAACCATCGCTGTATCAACATCGCCAGCTTTGCCAATATCAGGGTCTACCAAGCTTGTACCCATGGCATGTACTTCAATTGGTTCTTCATTCAAAACGAATCTAGCCATATCCAAATCATGAATCATCATGTCTCTGAATAAGCCGCCGGAGGCATCGATGTAACTTACTGGTGGCGGTGCAGGATCCTTTGAGATAATACTGACCAGCTCAATGTCTCCCACAGCACCGTCACGAACTTGCTTGACCAGATGCGCAAAATTTGGGTCAAAGCGACGGTTGAAACCAACAAAGAACGGCACGTTATGTTGTTTAACTACTGCTAGGCAATCTCTTATGCGCTCCGCCGATAGGTCAATCGGTTTCTCACAGAATATAGCCTTGCCGTTCTTGGCAGCTAAGTGAATAAGATCGTAATGTGTAGTGGTAGGTGTACCAATAACAACAGCGTGTACTTGAGCGTTAGTTAGCATTTCTTCAGGCGTCATCACTTGCGCATCAGTAGTTACTGCGAGCGCATTGGCGGCAGCTTCGACAGCATCTGATACAGCAAAGACAGCAGCGCTATCTATCTGTGCAATGCCGCGTGCGTGCACTTGACCGATACGGCCGCATCCGAGTAAGCCAATGTTCAGTGTGGACTGTTGCATGGTTTGGTCTGATCGTAAATTTAAAGAGGTTGCCAGTATAATTCAGTGGCGATGCTATAGGGGCTATCAACTGCCTCCACAAGCAGTAAAAAACTTAAAGAGCGTCAATTAATTCTTTTAATTTATGAATTTGTTTTTCGTGGTCTTTCTGCATCTTTGATTTTGGCATAAACAACATCATGACTTTCATCAGTAGGCTGGTACGAACAGTGTCAGCTTTCGCAATTAATTTTGTTTGATTTGGTGCTAGCTCTTCTAGATCATTGACGATATTCATATCAAACCACTTGTGCGTCATAAACAGGGTCACGTGGTGAGGAGGGTTGTAAGCAACAATTTCCTCTTTTAACGTAAACTCGCTACCGTTTTGATCGTAGGTTTGGTTTGAAGTGTCGCCGACTTTTGGCGCGTTAATGTCGCCGGTTAAATGCTCGTATCGAACGAAATCGTTCAACCACAATTTAAGGTTGTCGGGGTTGTTAGCGTAATCCCAAACCTGCTGTATCGGTTTGTTAATGATCACTTCACAATAACAATTCATGTGTTTCTCCTTAAAATTGCGTTTATTCGTAAGGCTGCTCGGTATTTTGCATCGTTTCCTGTTTTACACCCCGGGCTGGTTCAATGCACGTATCACAATACGAGCCGCTTGCTCTACCGGGTCGTGAGTTTCTTTGAGTATCTGTACTCGATCAAAACGTGCGTCATCTAAGTTAACTGCTGTTCGCAGTGCATCGCCAAATGCCATACGCAACTCTGTGCCAATATTGAATTTACAGATGGATGTAGAGGATGCCAGCTTCGAACGTTGATCCACCGGCACGCCAGAGCCGCCGTGTATGACTAAGGGCACAGTGGTTTGTGCGTCAATTGCGTTGATGCGCTGTTCATCAAGCCCGCCTTCCTTTTTTTGCTGAAGGTGAACATTGCCTACTGAAACTGCCATGGCATCCACACCGGTTTGCTTTGCAAACAGTGCCGCCTCTTGCGGGTCAGTGCCCGCGGATTCTTCGCCTCCGTCATACCCAACGAACCCAATTTCACCTTCGCATGAAATATTGGCGGCGTGGGCCATCTCTACAATGCGTTGAGTTTCTTCGATGTTTTCTGCTAGTGGTTTACGCGAGCCGTCGTACATCAAAGATGTAAAGCCACTTTCTAGTGCCATCTTACATTCGTCATAGGTGTAACCATGGTCAAGATGAGCCACAACAGGCACAGATGCATTTTCGGCAAGATAACCAAACATCTTGCCCAGCACCGGTAGTGGTGTATGTTCACGACATGAAGGCCCAGCTTGCAAAATGATCGGCGCATTTTCTGCTTCTGCTGCAGCGATATAGGCACGCATATCTTCCCAGCCAAGGCACACCAAGCCTGCCACTGCGCGGCCATCGCGTAGTGCAGGCTGTAGTACTTCGGCAAGCGTGGCTAGGCTCATTTAAATTTCGCAACCATATCAAGAATGCCCGGGATGGTATGTAATTGATCCGCATGAGTGGCTTGGAAGTACTGAACCAATGATCGTTGGCTAAGCCCACCTAGGATTGTAAAGTAGTACATCTCGTATCCTGGCAACACAGCGCAAGGGTGGTAACCGTTGTCGATACAAATAGTTGAGCCATCAACAATGTGATAAGCATCGCCGGGTTCGTTGTCGACGCGTTGCAACATTTGTACACCTGAACCATAGTTAGGCTTGAAGCGAAAGTTGTAGGTTTCGTCGTGACGAGTTTCGTCAGGCAGGCGATCGGTGTCGTGCTTATGCGATGGAAAACCAGACCAGCCTCCGGCTCCAACCGTGTATAGCTCGCTCACTAGTAAGCGGCCAACTTGGTCACGCTGTTTTTGCCCCAAAATATGTTTGATCTTGCGATGAGTTTTGGTGTCATCAGAGCCATACTGCACTTTATCCAGTTCGTCTGAGCGTACTGCAAATGGCTCAAGCTGCTTATCGTACTTAGCGCCTGCGATAAATACCTCCGCTTCATCTGATAAGCAAACCATCTCAGCTTTCGCACCTGTCGGGACGTAAACACCTTCAGGCTCACCGTCCCAAACATCTTCGCCACGGCCTCCAAGGTTTGCAGCAGTGAAGCCTTCAACGGATACGTTAACTGTGCCGGTTGCGGGCACGATACAGGTTTCATAACCGCCGACTTGATATTCAAACGCTTGATCTTTTTTTAGCTTAACGATATTGAAATAGTTAAGCGGGACTTTAGCGTGGTCGACGTCAACAATTGGTTTGTTCTGATTGTCGTACGGTGCGATATGCATGGGTTAATCCTTAGTTGTACCCGGTATGGCCAGGGTGAGAGATTAGAAATTGTTCCAGTTCTGCTGTGTTCGGCATGGCAGGAGCGCAGCCTGGCTTGGCCACAACGATGGCTGCGCAAGCGGAGCCGCGTAATACTGATTCTTGTAATGTTTTATCGGCGGCAAGCGATGCCATCAGTCCAGCCATAAAGCTGTCTCCAGCACCAGTGGGTTTGACCGCTTCTACTGGATAGATGCCGGTACGTATTTCTTCATCGCCGGTCAGGGTGATTGCACCTTCACCCCCCATTTTGTAAATAATCAATGCCGCAGTGCTTGATGCCAGCTCGCGTGCTTTGGCTAAGCCTTTATCAATACCGCCAGCCATAAAGCCAAATTCTTCGTCATTGCCCACTATGACATCGCTAAGCGCGCCAGCGCGGCTTAGTACGGTGGCTGCCTCTTCAGCAGTTGGCCAAGAGTAGGGGCGGTAATCTATGTCGAAGATAATTGGGATGCCAGCATTGCGTGCCAGCTCGAATGCTCGGAACGTAGCGCTTCGTGAAGGCTCTGCTGCGAACACAGTGCCCGCTGTAATTAATGCACCGTACTGTGAGTAATCAATATTCTCTACATCATCGATGCTCATCTGAAAATCAGCTGCACCATTACGGTAGATAACGCTCTGATGGCCCTCGACGCGAGTTTCGTATAGCGCTAGCGAGTTCCGGTACTCCGATGCGCCGGGGCCAGAGACTGGCCGCACTTGTGTAGCATCCACGCCATATTGCTTAAGCTGGTTAACGCAGTAGCGGCCAACCGAGTCATCTGATACGCGCGTTACTAATGACGCTGCGCCGCCAAGCTTGACAATACCGACAGCGATATTAGCGGAGGAACCGCCCACAGCCACCTTCACATCGGTGGCATCTTCATTGGCGGTGCCGGGGGGATCGGGGTAGAGGTCCATGCCCACACGGCCAATCACCAAAAATTGGTTTTGCTGGATGCCTGCGATCGTGCTAGTTAGCGTCTGGCTCATGACTTGGGTCTGTCGGGTAGATTCACATTGATGATCATTTTTGGTTTGAGATCATTATTAGCTTTACTTGCGTGGCTGATAATCCTATATAACGTAAGATTTTTTGCAACCGGTTGCACACATTAAACACCAAACGTTTATATTAGCCAATCAACTTTTTGTTTTAAACCACTTAGCAGGCTGAACTGCCTGAGTGCCAGAGTAATTTATGTCTATAAAAATTGGAAACGCCCCGTGTTCTTGGGGGGTGGAGTTTGCTGATGATCCTCGAAACCCACAGTGGCGTCAGGTACTTACAGAAAACGCAGAGGCTGGCTACAGCGGAATTGAGCTGGGTCCCGTCGGCTATATGCCTGAGGCGCCTGCTGAACTTGGCGAGGCGCTAGAAGAATTTGGCCAAGAGCTGATCGGTGGCGTGGTATTTAGACCGTTCCATGACGCAGCAGCATGGGATGATGTGATGGATGCGTCGGTGCGTACCTGCAAAGCGCTCACCGCGCATGGTGCACAGCATTTGGTGTTGATTGATTCCATTTCAGAGCGTCGTGCCCCCACTGCTGGACGTGCTGGCGAAGCCGAACAAATGCCGGCTGATGAATGGAAGGCCTATCGTGATCGTATCGCGACTATCGCCAAAATGGGCGCCGAGGAATATGGCTTAACGGTTGGGATTCATGCACACGCAGCGGGTTTTATGGATTTCGAACCAGAGCTAGAACGCTTGCTTGATGAAGTCGATGAACGCTTCCTGAAGATATGTTTTGATACAGGCCATCATTCCTACGCGGGGTTTGACCCCGTTGCGTTTATGGAGCGTCATATTAAACGCATCAGCTATATGCACTTTAAAGATATCAACCCAACAGTTAAAGCCGATGTGATTGCTAAACGCACTGGTTTTTACGATGCCTGTGGCCAAGGTATTTTCAGCAAACTCGGTGACGGTGATGTTGATTTTCCGGCAGTACGTAAACTGCTTGTCGATAACGGGTTCACTGGTTGGTGCACGGTTGAACAGGATTGTGACCCGAC
The DNA here is from genome assembly GCA_937958675.1 of uncultured Granulosicoccaceae bacterium. Taxonomy (GTDB): domain Bacteria; phylum Pseudomonadota; class Gammaproteobacteria; order Granulosicoccales; family Granulosicoccaceae; genus Granulosicoccus. Next base: position 22,360 of record CALGND010000078.1, on the reverse strand, counting down.
AGGCAGCACATCCCCGGTGGATGATGCGCGTTATAACCGCGAATACTTACAATCAATCGGATTTTAAAGATGGCTAAACTTAATTGGGGTTTGATTGGTGGTGGTGAAGGCAGCCAAATTGGGCCGGCGCATCGCTTAGGTGCTGCACTTGATGGGCACTTTGATTTCGTCGCCGGGGCATTAGATCACAACCCAGACGCTGGGCGCGAATACGCGCAGCGTTTAGGCGTAGCGCCGGATCGCGCCTACGGTGACTGGAAGGAAATGTTGGCTGGAGAAAGTAGCCGAGCTGACAAGATCGATCTTGTTAGTGTGGCAACACCCAATGCGACACACTTCGAAATTACTAAAGGTTTCTTAGAGGCTGGCATTCCCGTGTTGTGTGAAAAACCGATGACCATGACAATCGAAGAAGGCGAAGAGATTGTTCGAATTAGCGAGAGCACCGGTACGGTATGCGCCGTTAACTATGGCTATAGCGGTTACTCGTTAGTACGTCACATGAAGGCCATGATTGCGCGCGGTGACCTAGGCGCTGTCAGAGTGGTGGTTTGTGAATTTTCGCATGGCCATCATGCCGATGCCGCCGATGCGGATAACCCGCGGGTTCGATGGCGTTATGACCCGGCGCAAGCCGGTGTGTCAGCACAATTTGCTGATTGCGGTATTCATGCACTGCACATGGCAAGTTTTGTCACCGGCCAAGAAGTCGATACCTTATCGGCTGACTTTGCATCAACGATCTCATCACGTGAACTTGAAGATGATGCAATGGTTAACTTTCGTATGAATGGTGGAGTCGTTGGTCGCTTATGGACATCTTCTGTAGCGGTTGGACGCATGCATGGTTTGGCTATTCAGGTGTTTGGCGAAGAGGGTGGTTTGCGATGGGCGCAAGAACAACCTAACCAATTGGTGTGGACACCCACGGGTGGTCGTAATCAGATCATCGAACGAGGTGAGGCTGGGTTGTCGCCAGAGGCGGATCGCGCTTCTCGCGTCACTATGGGGCATGCTGAAGGCATGCCACTGGCCTTTGCTAATATCTATGCTGATCTATCTGAAGTCATTCGAGCATCCAAAGAAGGCAGGGATCCTGATCCAGCGGCCAATCTTTACCCTAAGGCTGCTGACGGCTTGCGATCAATGGCGGCTGTTCACGGCTCAGTAGAATCGGCATCGCAAAAAGGCGCATGGGTTGATGCAAGGCCGCCGATGTATCGATAAGCAAGCGTTGCTTATGCGATAGATGCTTAACCGATATGACAATCGATAGTAGTTGCGTGACTAAACGGTTTTTAAAACAGGTTTTAGCGTGCCTCGTTCGACTACGTGGCAAGTAAACAAGCGGGCTTCTGCAGCCCGCGTTGGTTCATCTAGCAGTGATGTTATTAAGTCGACAGAGGATGTAATAATATCTTTGATGGGCTGGCGGATTGTGGTCAGGTTGATATTCTGCCAGCCAGCCATCTCCATATCATTCAGGCCAATTAAGCCGATGTCGTCAGGTACTGATAATCCGGCTGACTGGATTGCCGACAAAGCGCCAATCGACAGTACATCGTCTCCGCAAAAATAAGCCTGTGCAGGCTTTCCTTGCAGTTGCTCCAGCATCGCGATTCTTCCTGCATCAAACGTATAAGCTGTGGCAAAGCTATGCGTCACGTTTACTTGATGATGCTTTGAAAGCGCGTCGACAAATCCAGACAATCGATCTTGAGTCGACGTGGCTGAAGCAGGTCCGCCAAGAAAGGCTATGTCGGTGTAGCCTCGTTGCATTAACGTATTTGCAGCGATTTGGCCACACTGAACATTGTCTATGCCGGCAATGCAAACACCGGGAGACTGATTAGCACGAGCGAAGGAATGGACAACTGGCATACCGGCGTCATGGAATGCTTGAGCGAAGCTCGGTGGCAACGTGGAAGAAGCCACAATGACGCCATCAACAGAATATTGTTGCAGCATTCGTAAAGTGTTATTGGGATCGATTTCATCGGAAAGATTAACCAATAACGGGCGCAGACCCATGTCTTGTAGCGATCGCGTAAATAGATCGAATACTTCTAGAAAAACGGGGTTGTGGAAGTTGTTAGATACGAGGCCAATTAACTTGGTCCTGCCCGTAGTCAAGCTCGATGCCAGCGCGTTGGGCTGGTAGCCAAGCTCGTCAGCCACCGCACGGATTTTTTTCCGGGTTTTAGCAGATACCGAAGCGCCGTCCGTAAAGGCGCGAGATACCGCTGAGCGGGATACCCCAGCCTGCTCGGCAACCTCTTTTAGCGTTACGCCCTTATTCACACCCGTGTTACTCGCCTGTTGTAAAGCTCCACTTTAGCTTGACAGCGGCCAAAGTGGAAATAAAAATTGCAACCGGTTGCATTGCAACTGCGTATATGGTTTATTAGGCACATTAGGTAAGTTTGAAGTCCCTAATGGCAATGTGGCGGGAGACGTAATCGCTCGTCTAATCATGAAGTTAGCATGTTGATGTGATTTGCTTTGTCGAGCAACATGACGTATCGCGACGGTGAATTTTTGGCCCCCTAGGGGCATCCGGTTAAAAAACGTGTGCCGGACACGACAATAAACTTGGAGATAAACGAATGAAAAACAAAACGTTAATTGCCGCTGGTATCGCAGCGTTGTTAGCGGGCCCAGTGTCGGCAGAAACCATCGGTGTTTCAATTGCAAATTTCGACGACAACGGCCTTACCATCATGCGAAATGGCATGACTACGCATCTAGAATCTCTTGAAGGCATTGAGTTACAGATGGAAGATGCGCAAGAAGATGTTGCAAAGCAGCTTGATCAAATTAACAACTTTATCGCCTCTGGTGTTGATGCAATAATCGTTAACGCTGTTGACACAGATGCAACTGAAGCTATGTCAAACGCTGCTAATTCTGCTGGAATCCCGTTGGTTTATGTCAACCGCCAGCCGGGCAATATGGCAACGCTTCCAGACGGTCAAGCATTTGTAGCATCTAACGAAATTGAATCAGGTACATTGGCGGCATTTCGTATGTGCCAGGATTTACGTGCGGCAGGTAAGTCAGGTGGTGCAACTGCTTACATGCTAATGGGTCGTCTTTCAAATCAGGCTGCTGTCCAGCGTAGTAAAGATTTCCATGACGTGATCGGTATGGACATGTGTAATTTCATCACGCTTATCGATGAGCAAACTGCAAACTGGTCGCGTGACGAAGCACAAGATATGATGTCTAACTGGATTGCCTCTGGCGAGCCGTTTGATGCTGTTTTCGGTAACAACGACGAAATGGCTATCGGTGCGATTCAAGCAATGAAATCATCTGGTATCTCTATGGATGACGTAGTTGTAGGTGGCGTAGATGCCACGCCTGATGCATTGGTTTCGATGCAAGCTGGTGAAATGGATGTGACTGTATTCCAAGATCTAGCGGGTCAAGGTGCCGGTTCTATCGACACGGCTATCAAGCTATCAAAAGGTGAAAAAGTAGATAAAACTGTTTTCATTCCTTTCAAGCTTGTGACACCTGAAAACGTTGAAGACTTCCTGTAAGTCGGCATACACGCCGTTTGGAAAGTTGTAGTAGTTGTATCCAAAGCTGTATAAGATGCGGGCGCTACATTTGTGGCGCCCGCTTTTTTTTACTGATAGAAAACGTCACTGAGATACGCTGACGCTAGAGCTGAGACAGGAGAGAGTGCCATTTATGGCCGAAACGAATCAAGGTACCGGCGGACTCGAATTCGATAAAAAAAAGCGCGTCTGGCCCAATGAATTAAACATTCTTATTGCGCTGATTCTGATCATCGCGATTTTCGAAGCACTGGGGCAGGTGTTGCCCTACATGAATGATCAGAGCTTTCTCTTTGATACTCGCGATCGTTTTGATTCAATGTTTAATGAAGCGCGATTGCGCATCATTATCTTGCAAGTTTCAATCATCGGTATCATCGCTCTCGGTGTGACACAGGTCATTATCTCAGGCGGGATAGATTTATCCTCCGGCCCGTTGGTGGGCGCGACTGCCATGATAGTGATGTCATTTGCGCAAACTGAATTAGTCAATGGCGGGCCAAATCCCAAAGCCGTATTTGGTGAATGGGCATTCGACTTGCCGGTGCTAATCCCAATTATTGTTGGACTTGCGTTCGGTGCGTTAATTGGTTTCATTAATGGCAGTCTTATTTCGTTTACCAGAATTCCACCGTTTATTGCCACATTGGGTATGTTCCTGATTTGTCGCGGTATCGCGCAGGCATGGACTCGCGGTAAGCCAGTATCATTTCCAACCGAGGGGTATGCCGGGCTGGGCAGCGGCATGATGCCGGTGTTTTGGTTTCTAGGTCTCGCCGTGCTATTTCACTTTGTATTGAAGTACACCGTTTACGGTAAACATACCTACGCAATTGGCTCTAACGAAGAAGCTGCGCGTATGTCTGGCATCAATGTTAAAAAACATAAAGTGCTGGTATATATGATCGCCTCGATGCTAGCCGCGTTCGCTGCAATCATCCTAAGTTCTAAAAATCTTACAGCGCAATCAGGTATGGGCATATTTTATGAGCTTTATGCTATAGCCATGGCAGTTATTGGTGGCGTCAGCCTGACGGGCGGCAGAGGGTCGATTATCGGCACCGTGCTGGGTGCCATGGTGTTCGGCGTTATTCAATCAGGTTTTACTTACATAAAGCTTGATGCCTACTATCAACTTATGGCCATGGGTGCGATTATTATCGGGGCGGTAGTACTTGATAAGGTTCGTCAAGAACGTTCGGCAATGAGGAAATAAGGGACGCGACCATGACAGAAGTTACTGATACGACAAGCGAAGTAATTCTCGAAACCAAGAGCCTTACCAAGCACTACGGCGGTGTACACGCGCTAACCGGCGCCGACTTTGTGCTCAAAAAAGGCGAGCATGTCGCGATCATGGGCGACAATGGTGCAGGCAAATCCACATTTGTTCGACAAATAACCGGTGTTGAGCAGCGTACTAGCGGGACGATAATTTTTGATGGCAAAGAAGTTAAATTTGCCGGCCCTATTGATTCGCGCGAAGCGGGCATAGAAACCGTATTCCAAACCTTGGCATTAGCCGATGACTTAGACGTTCCGGATAATTTATTTCTGGGCCGGGAAATAACCAAGCTCAACTGGCTTGGGCCGTTTCGCCTTCTGGATTACAAGGCGATGCGAAAAGCCACCATTGAGGGACTAGAGCGTACCGCGGTAAAAATTCCCAATATACGCAATACGATTCAAAACATGTCGGGTGGTCAACGCCAATGCGTCGCGATCGCCAGAACAGCGACCTTTGCATCAAAGCTCACCATAATGGATGAGCCTACAGCGGCGCTAGGTGTTCAGGAGACTGAGCAGGTGGAAAACATTATCCGCACGCTAAAAGCTGCTGGTGAACCCCTTATTTTAATTAGTCACAACATGCGCCAGGTTATGGATCTTGTTGACCGAATCGTTGTGTTTCGTCGCGGTCGTATTGTCGCCAATTTAAAAAGAGACGAAACCGACGGGCAAGATATCGTGGCGTACATAACGGGTGCGAAGACTGGCGCAGAGTACGAAGGGGCGGCTTGACGCTAACGCTACTACTGGGCTTTTGCCAAGTACCGGTCCAACTGATTAGCAAAGGCTTGTCTATCTTTAGCGTTAAGCGGTGGCGGCCCGCCTGATTGCGGCACGCCGCTAGAGCGCATCGAATCCATAAAATCGCGCATATTTAAGCGTTGCTTGATGTTTTCTTCGGTGTAAAGTTCTCCACGTGGGTTTAGCGCAAGCGCCTTTTTTTCAATCACCTCCGCAGCCAACGGAATGTCGCCTGTGATAACTAAATCCCCAGCCTGCACACGTTTAACTATTTCATCGTCAGCGACATCAAACCCGGATGCTACCTGTACAAAAGTGATCCACGGTACACGCGGTGTTTGTTGGGCATGATTCGCCACTAGTGTTAGTGGTATCTTTGTACGTTGCGACGCTTTGAACAGGATTTCCCTGATCACGCCAGGGCAGGCATCAGCATCAACCCATATCGTCATCGACTAAACTCATCATTATGTTAAGACTCCACATAGTACGCCATGGCCAGACCCACTGGAATGCCATCCGCAAAATTCAAGGGCAGCAAAACTCTGAGCTAAACGATACCGGGCGGCAACAAGCGGCTGCAGTTCGGGAAACGATCAGTGATATTGACTTTAAAGCTGTTTTTGTCAGTCCACTGGTGCGCACTCGACAAACTGCTGAGATCCTGTGCCGAGATCGACCCAACAAGCTGCAGTTTGTTGATGATTTAAAAGAGATGGGCTTAGGTGAGTGGGAGACACGTATGTGGGAGGACATCCCCGGTTCCTGGCCAGAGGAACACACAACGTTTAAACAACAGCCAGAGCAATTTAATTTACCGGGTGCAGAGACAGTTCAGCAAGTAAGTGACCGAGGTGGCGCCGCAGTCGAATTCATTCAATCACAGGTACCCAGTGGGGATGTGTTGGTGGTGAGTCATGGGGTGCTGATTAAAACCATCATACTTAAATATGAACTGCGGCCTTTGTCGGTGATTTGGGAGGAGCCTCACCTCGAAAATTGTTGTCGGTCGATATTGCAGATAGATTCAAACGATAAGGCGAGTTGGTTGACTGTAGCTGATGTCGACATCGCAGACGTTACTTGGGCTGGCCAGGTTAAATCAATAGGTGTTTAGCACGTGAGCTACCTGCTATTTCTAGATTACGCGGGTGTAGCGGTATTTGCAGCCACTGGCGCGTTGGCAGCCTCGCGAAAACGTCTGGATATTGTTGGCTTTATATTTCTGGCAGCCATAACAGGTATTGGTGGAGGCACCTTGCGCGATGTACTGCTGGGCAAGCTCCCTGTTTTCTGGATTGAACAACCTGCTTATATTGGAGTTTGTGTATTGCTTGCTGTGCTGGTTTATTTTACGGCGCACCTCGTTGAGTATCGCTATCGATTGCTACTGTGGTTAGATGCCGTGGGTATGTCAGCGTATTGTGTAATGGGCACGATTATCGGCTTGGAAGCTGGCGTATCTGCGTATGCTGCAATAGTGATGGGCATTTCGACTGCTACTTTCGGCGGGATTTTTCGTGATGTAATTTCGGGTGAAAAATCGGTTTTGTTGAGTGATGAAATTTATATCACTGCAGCCTTATTGGGTGCAGCTAGTTTTGCATTGTTGGTATCGCTCGGCTTGGCACAAAGCCTTGCCGTGGGCGTGGCAGTAATGCTGGCATTTGGCTTAAGAGCGGCGGCACTACTGTTTGCTTGGACTACTCCTCGTTATAAGCCACGTGAGGGTCGAGATATAGATTAAAAGATTGCCGATCCGTATTGCAATTGGATGCAAACACCGCCGCTAATGTTGTTATAGAATCGGCCATCGATGGATTAGCTATGGATGCAATAGCGGTAACCGGCTTGCTTCGTTACTAATGAGATAGTAACCCCATTGTGTATGCCAATCGGTTTAACTACAGTCATTCAAACTCGGCGAATTCAGGAACATGATCATAGTGGACAGCCTGTTAAGAAGATTGTCAGAGTTGCCTAGAACCTTACTGGCAATGCCGATGGTTAGAATACCGTTAGTTGGTATGACCATGGTCGCTCTAGGTGTAACGTTAGTGGCGTGCTCGAGTGGTGGGTCTGATAACAACAACCCTAGCGTAAACGCTGGAGCAGCTGTCACCGGTGAGATCAAGCCCGGCGTAATCGACTACAACATCCCAACTGCCACTCCAGAGAATGCAGCACAGCTATTGACACGCGCAACTTTTGGTACCACCCGAGAGTCAATTGATGAGGTGATGCGTGATGGCATAGAGCTCTGGGTCGAAAGGCAATTCACGATTAAAGGGCCTGCTCATCTCGACTACGTGCGTCAATATTCCAACGGCAGTTTGCGTGGTCCTCGTCACGATTACTGGTGGGTCCAAGCAACGTTGGGTGAAGACCAACTTCGTCAGCGTATGGCGTTTGCGCTGAGCGAAATCATGGTGATTTCGGACATTGGTTATTCCTTAAGTAACTCGCAGTATGGTGTTACTCGTTACTACGATATGTTGCTTGAAAACGCCTTCGGAAACTATCGCGATCTTCTTGAAGCCGTCACACTAAGCCCAGTGATGGGTTTGTATTTAAGCATGTTGCAGAATGCTCGAGGCGATCCTGCCAGCAATACACGTGCAGATGAAAACTATGCACGTGAAGTCATGCAGCTTTTTTCTATCGGATTGTATGAGCTTGAAATCGACGGAACCGTAAAAACGCTCGATGGTAAACCGATACCTGCTTACACGCAAACAGATGTCGAAAACTACGCTCGAGTATTTACTGGCTGGACCTACCGGAATCCACGCAACTGGAGTCAACCATTAGGGACTGGAGGTGATTTGATCTCCAATATGGAAGCCGTTGCGGAGTACCACGACGTTGGTTCTAAAACGCTAATTGATGGTCAGCAAACACCAGCTGAGGCAAGCGCTGACGCTGATCTTAAAACCGCATTGGATAGCTTGGCTAATCATCCAAACGTTGGGCCTTTTATCGGCAAGCAATTAATTCAAAAGCTGGTTAGCAGTAATCCCACACCTGCTTATGTAGGGCGTGTTGCGACTGTGTTTAATAATAACGGTGAAGGTGTACGAGGCGATATGAAAGCGGTGTTGCGCGCAATATTATTTGATGATGAAGCGTTTAACGGGGCAAATAGTCAACCCAACTTTGGTAAGTTGCGTGAACCGATAATGCGCCTGACTCACTTATGGCGGGCATTTGATATTCAGCCTGGCACTGATTCTACAAATGGCGCATTTAATACCACTTCACCTGCCTTGAGTGGCATCGATTCAGTTATCGGGCAAGGGCCGCTTTTGGCTACATCGGTGTTTAATTTTTATCGCCCGGACTATTCTCCACAGGGTCCCACTTACCAAGCCAACGTGCTTGTACCCGAAGCGGAGATATATACCGACAACAATATACTAGCCACCACTTCTCGCGTTAATGCCCAAATACAACGCTTCTATTTACAAAACCCCGACCCCCTGCAGCAGCGATGGTCCCATATTGACTTATCACGAGAAATTGCATTAGCAAGCAAGCCCGATGAGTTACTAGACGAATTGGATATTCTTTTATTGTCAGGGAACATGAGTGATTCAATGCGAGCGATACTACTTGATCACATGGCATTATTCTCTGATACCAATGAAGATCGATCGACGGCAGTGCGCGACGTTATTTCACTGATCATGGCATCTCCGGATTACTTGGTTCAAATGTGAAGCAGACATGAAAAATACCAATCAAAACAGACGTCGTTTTTTGAAGCAAACGGCAAAGGCTTCGCTACTGGGCAGTGGCATGGGTGCAATGGGCGGCAAGCTAAATATAATGAGCTCTGCCTTGGCTGCCACCGGGGATTACGCCGGCCTTACCGATTACAAGGCATTGGTATGTATTTTTTTATACGGCGGCAGTGATTCCTACAATATGTTTATTCCATATGACACTGGTGGGTATCAAGAATATACACAAGCCCGTGGCGATTTAAGCTTGCCTCGAGATACCTTGCTACCCACTAACGATTCGGCAATTGGCTTTAATCCCAACTTGCCTGGCCTTCGAGACTTATACGATGAAGGCAAGCTTGCCTTGGTTGCCAATGTGGGCAATATGATTGTGCCGGTCACGCGGTCTAACTTTCAGGCCGAGAGTGTTGCAGTGCCCTCTGATTTATTTGCCCATAATCATCAACAAGAACAATGGCAAAAAGGCTTATCTAGCCAACCCACTTCATTAGTGGGCGCGGGTTGGGGTGGACGTATGGCTGATTTATTAATGGAGGCTAATGGTGAAAATGACCTACCTGCTACGTTTTCAGTTAACGGAAGCAACCATTTTCTGCCAGGCAACATTGGTACGCCGATATCGATTAATCCGCTATCAGGCCCTCGATTGCTCGAATATATGGACAGCAGCCGCGGACGAACGCAAAATGATGCCCGCGCACAAAGCATCTCCAGAATCATGGCCGTTCAAGATGATCATCTCATCAAACAATTTGTGTCTAATTCCTTCTTGCGAGCAAGAGACAGCTCACAATTAATCAGCGAGGTATTGCGAAATTCGCCTACCTTCACCACACCGTTTGATTCGGCTAGCAGGATTTCCACGCAATTGAGAATGGTGGCACGCATGATCGCAGGGCGCGAAGCATTGGGCATGAAACGACAAGTGTTTTTTGTTGGCATGCGTGGCTGGGATACACATGATTACCAAACGCCGCGTTTGATTGAACTCACGCAAGAGTTAGATTCTGCTTTAGTAGGTTTTCAGCAAACGCTAGGTGAGCTTGCCATAGAAGATAGTGTTACGTCGTTTACTGCATCTGATTTTGGGCGCACCTTGACGGTAAACGGAAATGGGTCAGACCATGGTTGGAGCGGTCACTATATGGTGATGGGAGGAGCTGTAAATGGTGGACAAATGGTTGGCGACTGGCCGGATTTTTCGATTGGTGGAAGCGAAGATATCGGCGACAAAGGGCGGTTAATTCCGCGTATGTCAATCAATGAATACGGTGCGGCCTTGGGGTCATGGATGGGTCTGTCTCCTGGAGATATGGCTGATGTATTTCCAGATTTGCAGAATTTTTCTAGTGATTGGCAGAATAGCTATGGCTTGTTTAGCAGTTAGTTAGGCGCCGGCTAACATACGGCAAGCTCAGTGTTTTTGCGGGCTTGAGCTGTTCGAATATACCCTTAAGGCAGCCTGAGCGGACACGGGGTACAATGTCGCTATGAAATTTAAACTACATTGTTTCGCGCAGTCTGGAAATGCCTACAAGGTTGCACTCATGCTCAATCTGTGTAATGCCGATTGGGAGCCTGCTTTTGTCGACTTTTTCAACGGCGCGCACCGCGAGGCCGACTATTTAAAACTCAATGAGTTCGGCGAAGTGCCAGTATTAGAAGCCGGCGAACTTGTGCTAAGTCAGAGTGGGGTAATCTTAGATTACTTAGCTGAAAGTTTTGAGGCTTTTGATGGCGAGAGTGTACCCGAGCATCGCGAAATTATGCGTTGGCTATTCTTTGATAATCACAAGCTAACCAGCTACGTGGCTACGCTACGTTTCCTGACTCAATTTGCAGACACTGGCGAAACCGACGTTACGGAATTTTTACGTTTACGTGCTGTCAGTGCTCTTAAGATTGTAGAGAGACGCGTAAGTGAATCCGCATTTGTTACAGGTGATAAACCCACCATCGCTGATTTTTCATTGTGCGGCTATTTATACTTTGAAGATGAGATAACAATCGACTTTGCTGCCTTTCCGGCCATTGTAGAGTGGTTAGGCCGAATCAAGGAGTTGCCGGGTTGGGCACACCCTTATGATCTAATGCCAGGGCATCCGCGTAAGTAATAATGCAGGCAACGTAGTTGGCAATCACACTTACTGTGCTGAAGTTGGCATAAATACACACTATTTGTAACACATGCAATGCGCCAAGCTGAGATGATTGGAGTGTGTTTTTTGGAGATAAAACGATGATGTTGTACGAACTGAAGCAATGGATGGCAACACGCACTCGCTACGCGGTTTTTTCGTTGGCATGGTTGGTCAGTATTGGGTCAGTGATGCAAGTAGCACAGGCGGATGGATTCGCTGACGACACGGCCGAGGACTCCTCCGTATCAGTGATCGACATAAGCACCCGAATCATTGGTGGCAACGTCAGTGCACAGAATCAATTTCCTTACATGGTCGCTTTAGTCCGCAATACGTCGGGCCCTCTAACGAATCGTAAGATGTGTGGCGCTACGATCATCAGCGAAAAATGGTTGTTGACTGCAGCGCATTGCATGTTCAATTTTTTTGGTAATCGAATAACGCCTAGTTCGTTCACCGCGGTAGTGGGAGCCACCAATCTACGCACCGAAAGTCCTGAGGAATTCGTGATAGCCAACTACTATATTCACCCTGACTATGTCGGGGACAGCGATCTATTACCCAACGAAATCGTAAGAAACGATATCGCATTAATCGAACTGGCGAATGAATTGCCTACAGCGCTATTCAATCCGGTGAGTCTGTTTAATGAATCTGCTGAAAGTTTAGTCGGAGTGAACTCCACGATTATTGGATACGGCGCTTTGCGGTACTTAGGTGTTGATAACGTGGTTCCTTCTGATGTTCTTCGACACGCTAATGTCCCGGTTGTTTCAAAAGAAGTGTGCAATGCGCCTATCTCCTATAACGGCAGAGTAAACAGTTCCCATATCTGCGCAGGATTCGCTCAAGGTGGTGTTGACTCCTGCAGTGGTGATAGCGGTGGTCCCTTGGTCGCTAGGCTGGACGGTGTTACCGCTCAACTGGGTGTTGTGAGTTCGGGTAATGGCTGTGCTTTACCTCAGTTTTATGGACTCTATACCGACGTCGGCAAGTATGTTGATTGGATAAGCCAGTTCACTCGTATCAACACCGTAGATAAGCCCGATGTTATTGAGCGTGGTGGTGCTGCCGGCAATAGCTCTGGATCGGGATCAGGTTCAGGTGCAACTTGGCTGCTACTATGGCTGATGGCTGGCGTAATTTTCAAGCGGCGTGCCCACGTATCTAGGCACCCTATCTAGTCATCGTATTTTTAAGCTAGGCTATATCATTATCGTGCGTACACTTTTTACACCTCTATTGTTTATTTGTTTGTCATTCGGAGCGACAGCTTGCATGTCTACAACTCAAGTGCCGGAGCCTGCTGAAGTTAAATTGACCATTCAAGATCAGCGGTTTGGTTTAGCTGAGGTTTATCTGGGTGATGATCAACTAACAGCCGCAGAAAAAGTCGCCCAGCAATATAATCTTGAACCACGCTGTGAGACTCGCAGCGTAAGCTTAGCCAATACGCGCAAAGCGTTTAGTATGGTTATCTGTGAATACAATCCGCAAGCTGTGCAACTCAACGATGCACCGATTATTCGAGTGGTGACGTATTTTTTAGACGAAACCTTGATACGGTTTGATGTTGATGCAGAAGGCGATACAGCATCTTTTGCCAACGTCCAATCCGTGCTTGAAGCACAGTGGTCTGATGCTAAACAACGGCAGCTCAATGCCTCAGACAGAACTGAAAGCGTATGGTTATCAGGCACTGATGAGTTGTCAGTGTCACACAACGACACGGCATCTGTCACCGAGTATCGTGTTCGTGATACCCGACTTGCTGATAAGTTACCGTGGTTGTTTGAATAGCTTCTAGTAGCCAGCCTTGCCCAGTTGGAAAGTCAGGGTGAGCTGTGTCACACAACCACGCCCTCTGCAAGCCTCTAAAGCGACGTAACTCTAGGTAATGCTACGCGGTAGGAATATTTGAGCGATGTATATCACAGTGCACTAAACACTTATGATAATTAACAGGGTTAGTGCCGATAGATCCTACTTAATTAAAGGTAGGTAGCTATGTCGCTCATATTCAAGCACCGGATGCTAAAACGTACTCAGTTCACGGTTGTGTTAGCAATCTGTGCAGCAGCTTGGCTACAACCAGCGATGGCTGACAACGTCGGTGATGCGATTGTTGATACTACAACACGCATAATCGGTGGCCAGCAAAGCGCACAAGGTCAATTTCCTTCTATCTCAGCTTTAGTTCGAAACAGTTCGGGCGGTTTGTTTAATAGGCAGTTTTGTGGTGCGACAGTAATCAATGATAGGTGGTTGATGACAGCAGCACATTGTATGTACGACTTTTCTGGTAATCGCATCAGCAATGAATCTTTCAAAGCGGTTGTGGGTATTACCAACTTACGCACTGAAAGCCCAGTAGAGCATATAGTAAGTAACTACTTCATACACCCAGGCTATGACAATAATAGCCAAGACATAGCCAATGATATTGCGTTGATCGAGCTTGCGACTAGCACCACGCAAGCAACAGCAGTGAGCTTATTTGGTGATGATGCTAACGCTTTGCTTGGTTACAATGCCACTGTTGTGGGCTGGGGAGCAACTGATTACTCCGATGAAACCAATCCTGCTTTTCCTGACGAACTTCGACACGCAGTAGTACCGTTAGTCTCAAGGGATGTTTGTAATTCACCCGTATCCTACAATGGCAATATTGCTGACGGGCAAATTTGCGCAGGCTTTACGCAAGGTGGTGTTGATAGCTGTGTTGGTGATAGTGGTGGCCCACTGCTTGCCAGTGTTGATGGCGTCACCGCGCAAGTGGGTATCGTCAGTTACGGCGCTGGTTGTGCAGAGCCACTGTTTTATGGCGTTTATACCAATGTAGGGGCGTATGTTGATTGGATTGGCCAGTATACGAACGTTAGCACTGTTGGCACACCACGATCGCTTGCCGCTAACAATGGGGTCACTGCATTCAATGGTGGATCAGCAGGGCAGAGTGCCGGAGACAATACCTCAAGCGGTGGCGCTGCCTGGTTGCTGCTTTGGGCTATGGCGGGCGTCGGCTTAAGGCGTCGTCGTTAGTATTGCTCTAGTTTGGCTTTGATAAAAACTCTGATTGCACCTGATCAAAATTGATGTGGCGAATGTCTCGCCCTTTAACCAAATACACCACATACTCACAGATGTTGACTGAGTGATCACCAATACGTTCTAGTGCGCGTGCACACCAAGTGATCTTTAGTAATTGAGACACTTGCCTTGGGTCTTCCATTAGGTGTGTGGCTAACAAGCGCTGCAACGTTTGGTACTCGGCATTAATATCTTCATCACGAGCGGCTGTCTTAATCGCGGCGTCCACATCAAGCCGAGCAAATGCGTCCAGTGCGTCTCGTAACATCGACTTAACAAGATCACCCAAGCGGCGTAGCTCTTTACGGTAGCTTGTGGCGGCATTTGCCTCAGCAAGCTCAACCGCAAAACGGCCCATCTTCTCCGCTTCGTCACCAATTCGTTCAAGGTCTGTGATGACCTTGATGACAGTAACAATCAATCGCAAATCGCTCGCTGCCGGCTGACGGCGGGCTAGTATTTGAATGCACTCTTCGTCAATCTCGACTTCCATCGCATTGACTTCAAAATCCGCAGTAGCAACCGATTGGCCAAGATCGCCGTCCGACTCTAGCAAGGCGGTTAAACCTTTGTCTACTTGTTGTTCTACCAAACCGCCCATTGCAAGCACGCGATTTCGTATGTCTTCGAGCTCGTGATTAAACTGCTGAGAAATATGCTGATCGAGATGCAATTTATCCATCGTGTTTATCCCTGTTGACTAACCAAAACGACCGGTAATATAGTTTTCGGTGAGTTCGTGTTGTGGGTTAGTAAAAATATTATTGGTGCTGCCCACTTCAACCAGTTTGCCCAGATGAAAATAAGCGGTACGTTGTGATACGCGCGCTGCTTGCTGCATGGAGTGTGTCACTATTGCAATCGCATAGTTTTGGCGTAGCTCATCGATAAGCTCTTCGATCCGAGCGGTTGCGATTGGGTCAAGGGCTGAGCAGGGCTCATCCATTAGAATAACCTCGGGGCTCACAGCAATAGTACGCGCAATACATAAGCGTTGCTGTTGTCCGCCGGATAGGCTAGTACCTGGCGCATCAAGACGGTCGTGTACTTCTTCATGCAAGCCCGCTTTTTGCAGGCTGCTGATAACAATATCATCCAGTTCGGCACGATTTGAGGCCAAGCCATGAATACGGGGCCCATAGGCAACGTTATCGTAAATGCTTTTAGCAAATGGGTTGGGCTTTTGAAATACCATGCCCACGCGTGCGCGCAGTAACACTGGGTCAAGGCTAGTACTGTAAAGATCTTCGCCATCAAGCGACATATCACCGCTTACGCGACACGAAGGTATTGAATCGTTCATGCGATTAAGGCAGCGCAAGAAAGTCGATTTGCCACAGCCAGAGGGGCCGATCATGGCAATAACCTCGTTATTACCAATATCTAAGCTGACATCGTAAATGGCTTGATTGTCGCCATAAAAGACATCAACGTTGCGCGCGCACATTTTTGGATCAGTAACAGTAACATCACCCACTGTTTCTTTGAGTTGATCAAATGCATCGCTTGCTGCTGAGGTGCCGCTTCCGGATGTGGTTGTCTGTGTATTCATATTTATTATCTTTCGCTCTCAGCCCTTGCCAGTCGCTGACTCATGCCGCTTACCAACGCCGTTCAAAATGCTTGCGTAGAAATACTGCTGCTGCATTCATGACGATTAAAAATACCAGTAAAACGAGGATTGCCGCCGATGTTTTTTCTAAAAATGCGCGCTCAGGGCTATCTGCCCATAAAAATACCTGTACTGGTAACACAGTAGCTGCATCTGTAACAGATGTGGGTATGTCGACGATAAATGCCACCATGCCAATCATTAATAATGGAGCAGTTTCACCCAATGCTTGCGCGAGGCCAATAATAGTACCGGTTAGGATGCCGGGCATGGCTAAAGGCAGTACATGATGGGTGACCACCTGTAGTTGGCTTGCACCTAAGCCTCGGCCGGCTTCTCTGATAGACGGGGGTACTGCCTTAAGTGCAGCGCGGCTGGTGATAATAATAGTGGGCAGGGTCATTAGGCTTAGCACGATACCGCCCACCACCGGGGCTGAGCGCGGTAGTTCAAAGAAGTTGATAAACACCGCTAAGCCAAGCAAGCCGAAAACAATGGAGGGAACCGCAGCCAAATTGTTGATGTTGACCTCTATTAGATCAGTCCAGCGATTTTTAGGCGCAAACTCTTCAAGGTAAATTGCAGTCGCCACGGCGATCGGAAACGATAATAAAAAGGTGATGAGTAGCGTTAAGATTGAGCCCATCAATGCCGCTCGTATTCCAGCTTGCTCGGGTTCACGCGAATCGCCATTTTTAAAAAAAGTGGCGTTGAACTGTTTTTTTAGTCTGCTTTGTTCATTTAGGCTAGACGCCCAAGTAATTTGCTGTTCTGACAAGCGTGTGTGAGTAACGTTGGCTATGTCCGTAAGCCCGCCCGTTTTATATAAAGCGCTGAGCTCATCATCGGCAAGTACCCATACTTTGATGGTTTGTCCAATTTGGCTAGGGTTAGCTATTAAGCTGTCTCTTACTTGATATTCGGCACTGGTGCTAACCAGTTTGTAGAGCTCTTTCTTCTGTTTTCGTTTTGTGGCTTCCGGAAACATTTCCCGCAGGGATTTTTTAATCAACGCATTATAATTCGCCGATCTAAGTTCCTGCTCCGAAGCACCTTCCTCTACACCCAGGGTTTTGGCATCGAGCGTGACATCGATTAGCATTTGCGTTTCGGTAAAAGCGGGCAAGCCTTTTACGAGTATGCTTCCCAGCAGTATTACCAAAAACAGTAAACTAATCGCAATAGCGGTAGCGCCATAAAAACGAAAACGTTTTTCGGCAGCGTATCGTCTTGCCAAAGTGCGCTTAACAATGCTGGTGCTGTCTTTGCGTGGCGCCACTTGTTTGGAATCGTCAGTCGGGTTAGTCATACTGCTCTCGGTAGCGCCTCACAACGTACAGCGCGATTACATTCAGTATTAAAGTGGTAATGAACAACATTAAACCCAAGGCAAAGGCGGCTAGGGTTTTTGCACTATCAAATTCCTGATCGCCAGTCAGTAGTGTCACAATTTGAACGGTCACCGTGGTTACCGCCTCTAGTGGGTTGGCAGTGAGGTTTGCGGCTAAACCTGCAGCCATTACCACAATCATAGTTTCACCAATAGCACGAGAGGCGGCGAGCAATATGCCACCCACAACACCCGGTAGAGCAGCAGGGAGAACGACCTTTTTAATCGTTTCAGAGTGTGTTGCGCCCAAGGCATAAGAGCCATCTCGCATTGCTTGCGGTACTGCTGTGATCACATCATCTGATAAAGATGACACAAATGGGATGATCATTATGCCCATCACTACACCGGCTGCCAGCGCGCTTTCAGATGAGGGCGACAAGCCAATCAGCTCACCCCATTCGCGAATGGCTGGCGCAACGGTGAGCGCTGCGAAGAAACCGTAAACAACAGTGGGGATGCCAGCCAGTATCTCGAGTAACGGTTTAGCATAGGCGCGCATGCGATCGCTTGCGTACTCTGCCAAATAGATTGCTGCCAATAAACCGATAGGCACAGCTACCACCATTGCGATAGCTGATATCAACAATGTGCCGGTAAACAGCGGTATCGCACCAAACGATCCAGATGAGCCGATTTGATCTACACGGATAGCGGTTTGTGGGCTCCATTTAGTGCCAGTGACAAATTCGACAAAACTTACCTGCTGAAAAAACCGGACTGCCTCAAACAATACGGAGCACACGATGCCAACCGTTGTCAGTATTGCAATGGACGAGCAAATAATCAGAAACCAATGTACGACTCGTTCCACCATGACTCGGGCGCGGGTATCGGCTGAGATTTTACGTAGCGCGATTGCTGCTCCAATAGCAGCAAGGGCCAATGTAATGGCGACCAACACCCAGCTGCTTATTGACGACAATGCGACCCAGCGTTCAGCAACAGCTTGTTTCTCAGGATCGCTGCTTGCTGTACCCGATTCAATGATGTTGGCGATATCGTTTTTGTATAGGCCGACTGATTTTTCACCTGCTTCACTGATGGACGCAGGGATCGAACTATTTAGTAGTGAGCTAATAACCGACGGTTCAGCGAGTTTCCAGAACAGTACCAGTAGCAAAGCAGGCAGTACGCACCATAAGCCGACCATCACACCATGCTGAGAGGGCAGGGAATGCATGTTGCGCATGCCACCATGACTTTTGGATACCACGTAGGCTTTTTGGCGACCATAAAAGAAGGTCGCCAAGCCTAAGCCGAGTAATAGCAGTACCAAATTGGTCGAGGTCATTATCGTTTGTGCCGGTATGTCTAAGCCGTACGTTTATAGTCTGTGAGTACGTCAGTGAGTCGGTCTGGTGCTTATTCTGACTCGGTCATTTTTAACGGTGCAAGCGATCGAGCCAATTCACCAGCAGTGTCGCGGCTTTCCTCGTCTAGCGGGATCATGCCTTTGTCAGCAAGATATCCATCCTCACCCCAAGCCTGCTCACTAGTGAATTCAGTTAAGTATTCCTCGATACCTGGCACCGTACCAATATGCTGTGCTTTTGCATAAAAGTACAAAGGCCTAGAGATAGAGTAGTCGCCATCGGCGATGGTGTCGAATTCGGCTTCAAAACCATCGATTATCGAGCTTTGCACTAAATCGTCATTTTGCTCCAAAAAGCTGTAACCAAAGATTCCCAAAGCATCGGGGTTGGCTACAAGTTTTTGCACGATCAGGTTGTCGTTTTCACCTGCCTCTACATAAACGCCATCTTCGCGCATGGTGTGACAAACCGTTTTAAATTCTTGTTTGTCCAACGCTTTTATAAAAGGGATTTGCTCGCAGCCGCCTTCCATAGCCAGTTCAACAAACGCGTCGCGTGTGCCTGAGGTAGGAGGTGGGCCAAGCACTTCAATTTTCTTAGCGGGTAGATCAGGGTTAATTTCCGACCAGGTGCGGTATGGGTTTTCGACTAATGTGTCGCTGCCATCAGGATTGGGTACCTGCTTTGCCAGCGCAAGAAATAGATCCTTGGTGCTCATATCATATTGTTCGGACTCGATTGAGTTAGCGACAGCGATGCCATCGAAGCCGATCAACACTTCAACGATGTTAGTCACGCCGTTATCTAAACATTGCTTGTATTCGCTGTATTTTATGCGCCTAGAGGAGTTAGTGATATCAGGTGTATCAACTCCGACGCCCGAGCAAAATAATTTTAAACCACCACCTGAGCCGGTCGCCTCGATTGTTGGGGTGTTGAAATTAGAGACCTTGCCAAAGCGTTCGGCGACGACCGTTGCAAAGGGATAAACGGTTGAAGAGCCGACGATGCTGATGTAGTCACGAGCCATCGCTGGCGCGCTTAGGCCTGCGCTGAGCAACAGGGTGCTGGTTACGGTGATTAGTTTGTTCATATAGCTATCCTCTGATTTATTTGTCATGTAGCAATTATCGGAACCAAATATGACAAACATGTGACAAGCCGTGCTTTAAAGCGCGAAATGGGTAAAAAATGACCAGTTTTTAACAGTTATGTATCAATTACTAGTGGATTCACTCAAATCGATTGCACGAGTGGCGGGGAATACGATGGAAAAATGTGATCCCTTGCCCGGTTGACTATCGATCAACAACTCGCCTCCGTGGCGCTGAGTGGCGTGCTTGACGATCGCCAACCCTAGTCCAGTGCCGCCGGATTCACGGGATCGGCCAGTATCGACTCGATAAAAGCGTTCACTCAAGCGTGGAAGGTGCCTTGCCTCGATACCGGCGCCTTCGTCGATAACATCTAGGGTGGGCTGACCTTGAGAATTTTTGCGCCAAGCAACTTTGATCAAGGTGCCAGCGCTTGTGTAGTTAACGGCATTGGTGATTAAGTTGTGACAGGCGCTTACGACTTCGTTTTCGGAGCCGAGCAGTGCAAGCGTGTCATCTATCGCGAGTTCGAAGCGATGATCTTTGCCGGTAGCGTTTTGTAAACCACTTACCAGGGAGTTGATCAAATTTGCAACCTTCACGGGTTCGCCTTCGTGATCGTTTAAGTGACTGCCTTCAAGTTTCGACAGCTCGAGTAAGTGATCGACAATATGCTGCATTCTGGCCGAGTGTTCGGCAACTTGCTTAAGTGCGTCATGTGTTTTTTCTGGGAGCGTGTTATCACCTTGTAGTATTTCCAAGTAACCGTTGATAACGGTTAGTGGCGTGCGCAATTCGTGCGATACATCTCCGACGAAGGCCTTTCGCATCTCTCGTGTTTTAACACGCTGCGTGATATCAGTGGCAATCAACACCGTCATGCCTTTACCTGAGGGGACTTTGCGCAAGTGTAGTGTTACGTTTCGGCCAGCTGGGGATACCAACTCCATTTCAGTCGCTTCGGGCAGCGCTAGAAACTCCTGGAACTCTGGATCACGAATCAAGTTATCGATGCGCTGTGATCGATCGCGTTCTGGGTGAATATTTAACAGCAGCCTTGCAGCATTATTTGACCAGCGAATTTGTTTGTATTCATCGAGCAGTACAGTCGCATCAGGTAACTCAGCGGCGAGGCTATTAAATTGAGCTAAGGCAGTACGGTAACGATTTTTTTGTTTTCGACTGTATTTTTTCTCGCGATGGGTTAGGCCTATGATGTGGTCAGTTAGGCCCAGAGTAGGAGGCGCTTTTTTTACCACCGCTCCTGCTTCTAGCCAATCGACAATGGCCGACATGCGCACTAGCATCCAAAGGCTGTAAATGATGCTGAATAGCAACGGTATCAGCAAAAATTGTTCGGCAAGAAGCCCGACAATGATAGCGATTACCAAACCGAGCACATACCAGCCGAGTTCTTGTCTTAACAGAGTGGCCATGCCTGTGCCGAGCGTTTTAGAAACGCTGATAATACCGGGTTTGGCTCTATTTCGCAGCGTCTCGTCTTATACTTAAAATTCGATAGCCGACACCGCGAACGGTTTCGATTATCGAGTCATGTTGCACCGGTTTTAAAGCCTTTCTTAGACGCAATATGTGCACGTCCACCGTGCGTTCTTCAATGTCGCTGTCATGGCCCCATATGCCATCCAATAGCTGTGAGCGAGAGAACACTTGCTCTGGTCGTTGGATAAGGAAGTTCAATAGCTTAAATTCGATCTGGCCCAGCTCTATTGTCGTTTCCGCCACCGAAACCCGATGCTTAATGTTATCCACAACTAAATCACCCAGCCGTTTGATGTCGTTGGTTTTAAATTGATTGCTGCGGCGTAGCAAGGCGTTAAGACGGGAGATTAATTCCTTGGGTGAAAATGGCTTAGTGATGTAGTCATCTGCTCCGGCATCCAAGCCTTGGCTTATGTCCGCTTCGTCTGTTTTGGCGGTGATCATGATGATGGGCAGTTGTGCGGTTGATTCATTTTTGCGCAACTGCTTGATCAAATGTATGCCGCTTGCGCCCGGCAGCATCCAATCAATCAGGGCTGCATCGATACTGGCGTCTCGTAAAATGTCGCTGGCGGTACTGACCGAATCGGCAGTTACCACGTGAAATTGCTTTTGCTCCAGGGCAAAGCGAATCATGTCGCGAATACCGGGTTCGTCCTCGACGATCAATATGCTGGTTTGCACTGAATTGCCCTAAGTTTTCGACGTTTGTTCGAACGATTATCACCGATGCTGACAAGGCCTTGTGGTTTTTTGATAAATCGCGAGTTTATGGTTGCGGCGAATGCTGCAAGCAGCGACAATGGTCGGGTTATGGTGTTCCGTATCGGCACTCTCGCGACGACAAGCTGTGAACCCAGCCAGGCCCGGA
>CALGND010000077.1 GCA_937958675.1 uncultured Granulosicoccaceae bacterium | reverse complement strand
CATTCACCACAGCGGACAAAACTGAACTCAATCATTTCTTTTATGCTAATGAAGACGAAAGCTCATTGCCAGCTAACCATCAGCACTGCATTAACGCTGATAGATAAAGCATCGGCCTACCACCGCATCTGGGGGTAACTCGATCTCGCTGAGTGCTTCAAAATACATTTTGTCGCTTGCCACCATCAGTCCTCCAACGGCCAGTAGTGGTTCAATCAACGGTGATACCGTGCGTGCGAACTCATCGTTCTTAGTGCGATTATGCCCACCAAGATCTGCGTGAATCAAAGTGGCTGTAGGGCCGAAGCGGTTTAATGCTTTGGGTAAAGTGTCGAAAACATCGCCTAACAATATTTTATCTTCAGGCGGCGTGCTGTCAGGATGAGAGGCTACGGCGCGCTCAAATACGTAGATGTCATGCTTGGGCATGACCTTGCGCATGTGGTGATAAGTGCGGCCATTGCCCAAACCCAATTCGAACACTGGCCCTACCATATCTCTTGTTAGATCAGCGGCGTGATTGAGACAAGCGCGCTGGGATACCATACGATCAATGAAAAAATCTAAACGGCTGCTCACGTGACTTATCCTTTGCGCCAAGATAGGGGTTAGCTGTGAATTTGATAGCTATTGATTGGCCGCTATAGCCTGCGTGAGCATTTCAAGTTGTTCGCAACTATTTGGACAGAGCTTGGCTAACTTAGCTAGGTTGGTTTCTGCTCCGGCTTTGTCGCCTTGCATCAAAAAGAGTTCTCCTTGATATTCCAGTGCGCCTTTGTGATCAGGTTCTATCTCCAGTGCTTTGCTATATGCAGAGGCTGATTGCTCTAGGTCGCCTTTTTTACGCGAGGCATAGCCGAGTAAGTTCCACGCGTCGGCGTTGCCTGGTTTCTCTTTTACAGCGTTCTTTAGTTTTCTGATTGCGTTCTTATAGCGCTCTTTGTAAATAAGTCTCTCTACTGTTCTGAGCTCGGCACTTAAATCGAAAGTATCGCTATCGGCAAACGCGACCGATGAGCAAAACATGAATACGAGTGAGATAGCTATGCGTTTCATATTGATTCCTTTTTAAGTTCTGTCGGTTTTTGTTGGTAGTGATCTAGAGGATAAAGTATCAGGTGCCTATAGTGGAGTACATCCATATTAATTGATATCGATTTACTGGAAGTTAAGTAGTGACTAGCTAAATTAATACCGATAGTATGCCCGAATGAATATTTCCCCCAATGTCCGCGCCAGCCTCTACATGATGCTCTCTATGTTGGGTTTTACTGTCAATGATCTATTTATTAAGTCATTGGGTGGCAATCTGCCTGTTTCGCAGATTATGGCGATCCGTGGGTCGATGCTGTTGGTTCTCATCTTAGCGATAGCGTGGCAACAAAACGTGCTTTCGAGGATAAGAGAGTTACTTATACCACTTGTTCTGTTGCGATCGTTAGCCGAAGCTGGTGCGACCTTGCTTTTCTTGACAGCGTTGGCGCATCTGCCATTCGCTACCATCTCAGCAATTTTGCAATCCTTACCTCTGGCGGTCGCCATGGGGGCTGCGATCTTTCTTGGTGAGCATGTGGGCTGGCGCCGCTGGATAGCCATCGGCATAGGCTTCCTCGGCGTTATGATTATCATTAGACCAGGTAGCAGCGGGTTTGATTCATATACTTTGATGGTCGTGGTATCGGTACTTTTTGCTGCTAGTCGGGATGTCATTACTCGCCGTCTACCCAAAGCCTTGCCCTCACTGCTGGTGTCGGGAGCAACGACCGTGACTATCGCAATTCTAGGAATAGTATCGACACAAGTTCAAGGAAATTGGCAAGCGGTAAGTGGGGTGCAATTTGCCACCATGGGCACGGCCGCCTTTTTTCTATTTTTTGGCTATCAATTTATTGTGCTAGCAATGCGCACTGGAGAGGTGGCTTATGTGGTGCCGTATCGTTATACCAGCTTACTGTGGGCGGTGATATTTGGCTATTTTGTTTTTAGTGAAGTACCTGATTTTTATACCGTATTGGGTTCAAGTATTGTTATTAGTACCGGATTGTTTGCTTTGTATCGCGAAATCTCTGCTGGCAGGCGATCAGTGGTGTCTACAGCCGCTCAATCGCAAGGTAATGTCTGGCATGAACGGAACCAACAAAAGAATAATGATTAGAATGATGTGGGCGGGGACATGAAATAATAGCAAATGCAACTTATAAGCAGCGACTTATAAAAGCTCAGGTGTACAAAATAATACTGCAATATATAACGAGGTAATTAATGTCTGAATATTTAACTGACGAAGCGCGTGATACGCATTTTCGTAAACTAGCTGACCGCTTTATCGATACGGCTAATCGGCAAACCGAGGATACCGATATAACGGTGATTAATTCCTCGCTTTTATATGCTGCGTCGCGTTTTTGCGCATTTGTGATTGCAAGCAAGGCTGGGGAAAAGGATCGATACGAAAAAATGAAGCCCGAAGCGCTTGAATACTACGGTAACGAATTCAATAAAATGCTTGCACAGAATCTTGAAAACTATGCCGAAGTGTTTGACGATGAGGATAGCGGAAAGGACCCGACGCACTAGTATTGAGCTGGCTCATCGTGTTCCTCATCGTCACTTTCTTCCTCTGCCGCTTCAATGGCAAACTCTGCACCAGCCGCTGTCATGCGGCTTGATAT
This sequence comes from uncultured Granulosicoccaceae bacterium, assembly GCA_937958675.1. Taxonomy (GTDB): domain Bacteria; phylum Pseudomonadota; class Gammaproteobacteria; order Granulosicoccales; family Granulosicoccaceae; genus Granulosicoccus. Next base: position 13,600 of record CALGND010000077.1, on the reverse strand, counting down.
CGGTAGGTACGGCGCGGCATCCTCGTCGGATACTTCGTAAGTACGCTGAGTCATTCGATAGAAACCGTATACGCAGATAGCTGAGAGCAACAAGGCAAGTGTAATAAAAAACCAATCGATGCCAAAATTGGCCATAGCGTAACCCACAATGATTGGGCCTCCCATTGCGCCTGTGCCATTGATAAACAATAAGCCGCCCGATGCGGCAGGCATTTGATCTGTTTCCAAGTAGTCCATTGCGTACGCTAGCAGCAATGAATACATCGGGTTAGATGCGCCGCCAATAATTAATGCAATCACGATCAAGGATGTAATATCAGTTTCAATCCATAAAGCTGCTATCGCCGCTAACGCGCCAACGGCTGCTGAACCAATGATTAACAAGCGTCTGTCGAACTTGTCGGATAGATACCCGATTGGGTATTGGAATAGCATGCCGCCAGCGTAGATTGCCGTTATAAAATACGATACTTCCGCGATCGACATACCACGTTCGGTAGCGTATATCGGTGCCATGCCAAACAAAGTGGAAAATACCCCTCCCAATAGAAGTGTGCCTACACATGCCAATGGCGATGCTTTGATCAATTCGCGAATACTCATGGCGCGCGAAGTTGTATAAACCGGTGTACGTGATGCCGATAACAAAATGGGCGTAAATGATATGGATACCAAAACCGTAATCAATACGAAGAGCCCATAGCCGGCTGGGTCGGATAGGTTAAGCAAGAGCTGGCCCAGAATAATGCCAGCCATCTGTACTATGAAATAAAGTGATAAGGTTTTGCCGCGATTATTATTATCGCTGGATTCGTTAATCCAGCTCTCGGCTACCACGTAGATGCCAGAGAAGCAAAAACCGACTAACAGGCGAAGAAAAAACCAGGCCATTGGATCGATAATGGCGGCGTACAGAATAAAGGCTGCTGATACTAACGAGCCAAGTGCTGCAAACACCCTGACATGGCCAACCCGTCGTAGCAGTTCCGGTGCAATTTTAGAGCCGCCTAAAAAACCAATGAAATAGGCGGACATGACAAAGCCAAGCGTGGATTGATCGATGCCTTCGATCGACCCGCGCACACCTAAAAGTGTGCCCTGCAAACCATTGCCTAACATCAGCAATAACATGCCAAGCATCAATGCCCAGGAGTTTTTAAGTACGCTTATCATTGGCTGCTGGCCTAAAGTGGAAAGGCTTTATACACCTATTGCGAATAGCCGACAACTACCTGTTTGTCTGGTTGAACCAAGCGGCGTCGTAGATAAGACAATTGAGGCGTATAATGGCCTAACGTTAACAATACAGGCCAAACCGAGTAATGAGTAAGCAAATCGATTACTACCATTTCTTAATCTCTCCCTGGAGCTACTTGGCTATCGGCCAATTTAATGAACTAAAGGCGAAACATGGTCTAACTGTTCGATATAAACCGATTAACGTTCTGCAAACGTTTGACGAAATGGGAGGATTGCCACCGGGTAAACGGCACCCCTCGCGCCAGCGCTTTAGAATGGATGAGCTCAAACGGTGGTCAGCGCATCTGCAAGTACCGATGAATTTTACGCCTGCGCACTTTCCGGCTGACCAGACTCTGGCTGCGCAAATGGTATTTGCTGCGGGCGGTGCGGATGGTAGCGCTGAAGCCGGTAAGCTCAGTGACGCTATTTTGACCGCATGTTGGGCGGAAGAGAAAAACATTGCTGATGAAGCTACATTGATTGCACTGGCTGACCAGTGTGGTCTCGATGGATCTGCGCTGGTTGAAAGTGCGAAGCTGCCTGCTATGGCTGAGCTCTATGCTGATACCACTACAGAGGCGCATGCTGCTGATGTCTTTGGCTCTCCCACTTACAAGGTGGGTGACGAGCTCTTTTGGGGTCAGGATCGTATTGAATTTCTTGATAGGGAATTGCAAGCCTAGTTCAGCTCGCTCCTGCTGATTAGCAGCTGCCTTCATTCTCGTATTCGTGCCCTCGGTGTGCTGGATGCCCTCCGAGGTAAGTTAACGCGCGAAGTAGCATGGATCCTCGCCTGCGCGAGGATGGCTTTGGTGGTGCGTTTATGGGTAGTTTTACCGTCGCCACGAAAATCAATGAAAAATCTCCGCTGAGCATGACGAATCTAAGGTTAGATAGGCTATAACTGAGTCCATGTTTCAGATCAACACGGTACTTTAATCATGCAGCGTTTAATTGGATTAATGGTTTGCTTGGTAAGCCTAAGTGGCCCCGCAATAGCAGATACTTGTGGTGCGCCCGGTACGGGTGAGTATCAGCTGATGTTTTCTGATGAGTTTGATGGCGATTCACTTGATCGCAACAAATGGAATACTGAGTTTCTCTGGGGGCCTGGTGTTGTTATCAATAACGAACAGCAATACTACGTAAACGAGGGCCAGTTTGGCTATAACCCATTTAAAGTGGGTGATGGAGTGCTATCGATTGAAGCCATAAAAGCACCGTTTGATCGAGGTGAGCTGTATCTCACTAGCTCCATCTATTCAGCCACTTCGGCAGAATTGCTCTGGCGCACGCCAGAAGGTGCGGTGAGCTATGAAATATTTCGTGATGGTAGTTTTTTGGGTACAGCCTCTGGTGGATCTTACTTAGAACAGAATCTACGAGACGGAATCGACTACGCCTATGAGGTGCGAGCGCTAGATGATCAGGGCGAACTCATAGTAGCTAGGCAGCTTACGATCAACACCAGTGATCGGCCCATGTTTGTTGAAGAGCGTCCGTTCTCGCTTGAACTGACAACAAAGATCTATTCGGATACTCAAGCAGAAGTCGTGTGGCAGTCACCTAACCGTGCGGAGCGCTACAGAATATTTAGAAATAACGAGCTCTATCGTGAGCTAGAGGGCGGCGACTTCTCCAGTATCTACGAGCCTGAGCTTGATAGCGGTGTTACATACGCTTACCGCTTAGAGGCTTATGACGGGTGCGATGAGCTAATTATTGCGGCCGACACAGTAATTAATACTGCCGATGGCGTTGCCCCGCCTGAAGCGGGTGTGCAGCGCTTAGTGATTGCAGTTGTTGAGTATTCCAAAACGACTGCTGAGCTTTCGTGGAATTCTGTCGCAATGGCTACTAATTACGATATATACGACGGCAATACATTTATAGCGAACATCGACGGGCGCTCATTGTTTGTTGACGATTTAGTCCCTGGCGTTGATCGACGTTTTAGAGTCGAAGCAAGAGATGCAGCGGGCACCTTGGTTGATGAAACTGCTCGGGTGATCAACACGGCTGATAATAGCTTCGCACTAAATCGTCAGCCTAATCTATCAGGCATTATCACCAGTTATGATTCGTTTCGCTTTAAATATGGGCGGGCAGAGATCCGTGCACGGATGCCAGCGGGTAAGGGCTTGTGGAGTGCGTTCTGGTTGCTTAACGCCTATTACAAACAAGATCAGCCAGAAGATCCCGAAATAGACATTATTGAAGCGATTGGTGATCGTACTACTACTGCAAATCACGCCTATCACTATCAAGTCGATAACAATGGCGACGGTTTTTTTAGAAGCCGGGAATCCAATGAGGGTCGAGCCACCATTGATGATTTTTCGCAAGCGTTCCATGTGTATTCAGTTGAGTGGAGCGAAGGGCAGATCATTTGGTATGTTGATAATGTCGAAACTCATCGCCTTGAAGGTAGTCAGGTATCGAGCGAGCAGATGTACCTGATTGCGAATTTAGCGGTAGGAGGAACCTTTCCAGGACCAGCTGATGAGTCAACACCTTTCCCCGCAAAATTTGAGATCGATTACATTCGTGTTTATCAGCGTAACTGATTCAAGCTTGGCGAGCTGAGCCATCATTTTGACCAAGTGCATCAAGTGCGAGTACAAAAGCTTACTGAGAGCTTTAGACACAATGCTTAACAGTTTTATGATTTTCGTTTTCTGCACGTTTCTTTACGATTCGATCGATCGCTGTGTGCCTAATTGCAGGCTGCACGCCGCATAAACCATCACTTTTCGTAAAACACTAGTTTGCGTGATTTTCGTTTGTTTACAAACTCAGTTCCATTTTGATTGGGTGGTTTATCAATGGCGCAGTGATGTTTAACTCGAGTGTATAAAGTTGACTATCATTTATTCGTTATATACGGAGCAAGTTCAGCAATGATGTTGACTAGCGACACCGACTTTTAAGTAAGTTCCCGATCGAGGATAACGAAATGAAATACAAGCAAATTAGTGCATGCGCATCAGTTGCCGTATTGCTTATTGTTTCTGGTTGCAGTGGTACCGGAAGTAAAGGCAGCGCCGATACAGAGATGTTGGATCAACTAGCGGCTAAAGAAGCTTTGCTCGCACAGCGTGAAGCAGATTTGAAAGCGCGGGAATCAGCATTAGCTAACAATGCTGTTGCTACTCCAGTTGGAGCTGCAGGGCAAGAAGACTTATTACCACCTAATGCTAATGCAGGGCAGTGTTTTACGCGTGTGTGGGCCCCACCTGAGTATTCTTCAGCGACTGAGCGAAAGCTAATCAGTGAAGCAGGTGAGCGGATCGAAATTATTCCAGCGAAATACGGCAAAACTAAAAAGCGAATCGTTGTACAAGAGGCATCAACTAAGTTGGTGACTGTTCCTGCTACATATAAAACGGTGACTGAAAAGCTATTGGTTCAACCAGCTCGTACAGTCACTGAAACTGTTGCCCCAGTTTATGCTACTGAGAAAGAGCAAATTCTTGATAAGCCTGCTCACACAGTTTGGAAAAAAGGTACTGGACCAATCCAGCGCATTAATGAATCAACTGGCGAAATCATGTGTTTAGTTGAAGTGCCCGCAACATATAAAACAATCACTAAACGCATATTAAAGACTGCGGCGTCTACGCGTACCAAAACAATCCCAGCTGTTTACAAGACTGTTAAGCGTCGCGTAGTAGATACAAAAGCTACGACTAAAACGGTCGAGATTCCAGCTAAGTATGCAAACGTGACTGTTACTGAAGAAATTACCCCGAGTAGCGAGCGTCGTATTGCCATCCCAGCAAAGTACACAACGGTTACTTCTCGTAAGTTAGTAAAAGATGGACAGATGGATTGGCGTGAGATATTGTGTGAAACAAACACAACGACAGCTCGTGTTGCTCAAATACAACGCGCACTTAAAACAGAAGGTTTTGATCCAGGTCCAATCGATGGCGATATTGGTGCTTCGACCATGAAAGCAGTTAACGCTTTCCAACGCGCGAAAAGCCTACCGGTTGATCGTTACCTAAACGTTGCTACTGTGCGCGCTCTTGGTGTATCAGTAAAGTAATGCAGTCGTAGCAATTACGATTGATCAAAAAGCCCTCGCGTTTCGGGGGCTTTTTGCTTTGCAAAATCTACTACCAGTAACTCATTGCCGCTGTGTAGATCATTTCCATATCTTGCAGATTAGATTCACGTGGTGTATTCGCGATAGCGCGCGTCTGTCTAAACGATGACGCTGCCAGCTCGCTCACTTGATCAAGGCTGAACCCTAGCTCCGATAAGCCATTGGGCATATGTGTGCCACGCATTAGCTCAAGTAAGCGTTTTGAGAGTACCTCTCCAGCGTCCTCAAGCCCTGCGCCAACACTGTCCGCATTGATAAATCCTGCCGCCTCTAGGTGCCGCTCAGGCGTTGCTACAGCAGTGTATTTAAAGATTGAGGGTGCGTTGACGACCACGCTAATCCCGTGCGGAATAAAGGGAGTCTTCACGTTATAACCTTCGGTGGTGATATTGCTCCTCAGGTGCGTGACCCCATAGGACATGGCATGTGGTAGATGTGTACCCGAATTACCGAAGGCAATGCCAGCTAATGTAGCGCCCCACATAAGTTGATCGCGTGCTTCAAAATCGCTACTGTCGTTCACGCCTCTCACTAAATACTTGCCAGTAATTGATAAGGCTTCACGAGCAGCAAGATCACTAAATGGATTAGCGCCCTGTATATATTGTCGCGATGATGGTTTGGGGACATGAGCATGCTGGGTGTATGCACGCGCTGTATAGCATTCGAGCGCATGGCAACATAAATCAAATCCAGTTGACGCTACAACGTTGCTTGGTAAGGAGTCACAGCAACTTGGATCAACGATAGCGATATTGGGAAGCAGAGCAGGGCTGGCGATAACAAACTTACAATCCAATGCGTTCACTCTTATCACGCTTATTGATGTGCACTCTGAACCCGTGCCGGATGTTGTGGGGCATGCGATGTGTGGTAGCACGGGAACATCAAGGGTTTTACCTTCACCGATAGGAGGCGCGAAGTAGTGGTTGATGTCTCCGCCTTGTGCTTGCAGAAGCAAAGCACCCTTGGCAGTATCAATAACGGAGCCGCCGCCGAGCGATACCACACCATCAAAATTGCCTTGCTGTAAAAACTTACCGGCAAGCATTACGCTGTCGCCGCATGGTTCGATACGTACGTCATCATAAATGACGTATTGCACACCTGCTGCTGTTAGTGAGGCGGTGACAATTTCGGTTAACATACCGCCATTGAGTTGCTGATCGGTAAACAGAGCAATGTTTTTCAACCCTAAAACTATTGCTTGTGAGCCAACCTCGGCTAAGGTGCCTCGTCCAAAGCTGAGCTTTGGCATAGCAACGGTCATTGATTGAGCACCGTCATCAGTTGGTGCAAAATATTGGCAGCCCATCAGCGTAGTCCTCTAGTTACTTGTAGGTCTATCCCGCAAAGTGTGTCACCCCGAGTTGCATGTCATCCCTGCGAAGGCGGGGATCTACTGCACGAGCCACATGGGTTCGCAGCTACGTGGGGACGATCTAATTGATTAGTATACGCCCGAATTGGAGATCACTAAAAGCGCAAAATTAATCTTGCGTTTTTATGCATCACTCAAGGATCCGCGTTTCAAAAATATATCCGCCAACACCGCAATCAATATCACAAGTGCGCCAACCGCCGACGCGCCACTGAGCTCAGTACCGATCAATAAAAATGCAGAGATCGTTGCGACGATGATTTCGGTCATGGTCAGAAGAGCTGAGGTGGGTGCGGGTAAGATGCCAGCGCCCCACACCTGGCCCATCATGGAGGGCATAACGATTATTGCGCTGAATCCGGTCGCGATTAGTAGGGTTAGCGGGTTTGCGAATAAAGGTAATAATTGAACGTGTCTGTCGGGTGTAAATAGCAAGTAGGCAATTAGAGCAATCAATGCACCGCTTAAAAACGTACACAAACAATGCACAGAAGGGCTTGCCCATGCCTTACCTTTAAGCAGCGCTAGACTGGTACCCCAGCAGATGCCGGCTGCTAAGCCACACCAATCGCCAGCATTGCTGGGCATAGGGATGCTTTTAACGCCACCGAGTAGTAACCATAGCCCGATTATGGCTGTCATGATAACGATGATTTGAGGGATACCAATAGGTTCGCCATAGATCACCCTTGCTGCAAGGGTTGTCCATACAGGTAAAAGATAAAATAAAAAAATCACCCGTATTACGTCGGATGTCATGACACCGTAAAAATACAGGACGGTTGCTAAGCCCATATTGATACCGATAATCCACGATGCAGGTGTTGTTAGCTCTGTGAGAGCGCGATGATAAATGCAGACAACAAGGGCTGCGATACCGCTAAGGCTAAGCACCAGTGCTACTGCAATTAAGCTAGGCAAGCCCGCTTGTTCAAGATAGCGTAAAGGTATCCAAAACAGTCCCCAGAAAGCTGAGCCAAGGCCAACTGCTAATGCGCCTTGTTGATAAGATGTTAAAGCCACTTGGTTAGTTGCGATGTGTCGAAGATTTTGCAACTATACCACCGCACGGGGAGCACAAATTTACGAGCAAAAAAAAGCCCCGCTAGGCGAGGCTTTTTTGCTTCAATCTTGTTGCTCTAGTCTTGTGGCTTAATGCTCATGCTTAGCTAGGCAATACTACTTATCGATTGCACTTAAAATGCTTAAGCCTTTTAGTAGGTTTAGCGCTTCATAGAGTTGGAAGTCTTCAAACACCAGGTCCTCATCGCTATTGTCGCTATCTTCGCCTTCCTCTTCATCCTTCTCGTCATTGTTGGATAAATGTCCAGACAAGCTTGACTCAGTTAAAGGCGTGTAGTCTGAATCTTCTTCTTCAGGTTTGTTCCAAGTGTTAGGTTTAGTTTCGATATCGGGCTCAATACCGAGTGCTTGGATCGAACGGCCATCAGGTGTGAAGTAACGAGAGGTTGTTAGCTTAACGGCACCGCCAGTTTGTAGATCCTGAATAGTTTGCACAGAGCCTTTACCAAACGTTTTGGTGCCCATGATAACTGCACGTCCGTGATCTTGCATAGCGCCTGCTACGATTTCAGATGCTGATGCGGAGCCACCATTGACTAAAACGACTAAAGGCTTGCCATCAAGGATGTCGCCAGTGGTTGCGTCGTAACGTAGTTTTGAGTCGTCTTCACGGCCATCGGTGTAGACGATCATGCCGCTATTGAGAAACGCATCAGATACACCAACCGCACCAGATAAAACACCGCCTGGATTGTTGCGTAAGTCGAGCACTAAACCGCTTAGCGAACCATCTGAATCAGCCTTCATTTTTTTAATGGCTTTGAGCATGTCGGCGGTGGTTTTAGTTTGGAAGTTTGAAATACGAAGGTAGCCGTAGTCGTCGTCCAACATGCGATTCCTAACACTAGTTGTTTTTATAACGGCGCGTTCGATATCAACTGACAAAGGCTTATCCTCGCCTTCACGAATAACAGTTAAGTTGATGATGCTACCTGGCTTGCCGCGCATAAGCTTAACGGCATCGTTAAGTGTTAATCCTTTAACGGGCGTTTTATCAAGGCGGATAATCAGATCACCTGATTGCATGCCTGCACGTGCTGCGGGTGTGTCGTCGATAGGAGAAACCACTTTAACGAAGCCGTCTTCCATGCCCACTTCGATACCTAAGCCACCAAATTCGCCGGTAGTACCGATGCGAAGCTCGTTGAATTCTTCGGTATTAAGGTAAGCCGAATGTGGATCCAGGCCGTTCAGCATGCCGCGGATGGCGTATTCGAGTAGCTCTTCGTCAGAGACCTCCTCTACGTAATCGCTTTTGATGCGTGAGAACACATCAGTAAACGTACGCATTTGCTCAAGAGGCAAGGTGTTTGAGCTGTTGCCGGTGGCTAATATGTTTTGCCCGACGGACAAGCTGGCTCCAAAAAGAGTGCCTGCCAGCAACAGAGTGATTGATTTGCTATTTACGCTCATATTTCGGGCTCCAGAACCCACAAGTTTCTGTTTTAATTAGTAAAAGGTAGCCTAACAGTTTCTTGCTTTATGGCTACTATGCTACTTCCTCGCACTGTTTATGGAAATGGTCGAATCCACCCAACCAGCCGGGTCTACCGGTATGGCGTTGTGGCGAATCTCGAAATAAACGCCGTTAGCGCTCTGACCACCAGAATTACCTACAGTTGCAATTGTTGATCCGGAATCGACCCAATCACCCTTTTTAATGCGAACGTCACGATTTCCACCATACAGTGTCATGAAGGCGTCGCCGTGATCCAGGATAACCAGATTACCAAACCCTTGTAGCCAGTCACTGTAGATTACCTCTCCATCGGCTATCGCGCCCACTGGAGTGCCGCTGCGGGCCGCAATAAACAGGCCTTGCCAGCGAATCTTACCCACTGACTTCATTTCGCCAAAGCGCGCTTGAAGCTGCCCATCAACGGGGAGTGGGTATTTGCCTTTGCCTGCCAAAAAGTAACCTGATTTGGCCATCTGGGCGGCTTTTAATTCTTCAAGCAATATTTGCAGGCGCGCCTGATCAGCTTTGAGTTGCGCCACAGAGCGCTGTTTTTCTGTGAGTTGGTTTTCGACCGTTTTGAGTTCGGTTTTTTGTGCTCGGGCGTTGGCTGCAAAATTGTCGTGCTGCTTTTGCGCTTTTTTCTTGATGTGGTTTAACCAATTACGATTTTTAACCGCTTCTAAATGAGCGTCTTCAATTAGGGTGAGCGCTGCCAATTGTTGTTTGATGGCTGTGTCTTGGGCAGCCATAAAGTACTCGGTGTAGATTCCGAGCCTATCGGCAAGGACTGGGTCGTCGTGTTGCAAAACTACTTTTAGCCCGGAGGCTGTGTTTACTCGTTGGGATTTTCGAAGTGAGTCCGCTAGCAAGGATTTACGCTTTTCAATACCTCGCTCTTGTTCTGCGATGGAGCTGGATAGGGAGTCTAGCTCGCTGTCGTATTGGGCGATTTCTTTATTAAGTTGTTTTAAACGCTGGGTGCGTTCGCTGACGTTACCTTGTACTGCACTCAGGGAGTCAACAATCTTTTGTTTTTGTAATCGACTGCTGGCAATATCTTGCTGCAATTGTTTAAGCAAGGTGTCGGTTTGTTGTATTTGTTCGCTAACGCCCTCAACTGAATTGGCTTTGTCTGCCGCGGAGCTCCCGGTTGCATTAGCTGTGTCATCAGCGATCACATCTGTCGGCACTGCCAATGTGGCAAGCGCCATAATTGCTGCGGAAAGAATCCACCCGCACAATGGTCGTGTTTTGAGTTGTTGTGTATGTCTATTGAGCATCGGTGAATTGTAGCTCAGGCACCGATTTAGGGCGAATCTGTGGGTGGAAGTAGTTGTTCTTTGCCTGATTTCGCTCTTATCCAGTTGAGTGAGGTCAGAATACTGGGGTATCGAGTGATAAGAGCCCTTAAAAAGCGTTGTTTGCCTGGAAACTCGCACAGGTACAAGCCCATGATGAATATCACCAGGCCAGGACCCGGCAACACAAACATCACAATACCGAGCAACATAAATGTGGCGCCAACGATGTTGCGTGTAATGCTCAACGCCACCCCTGTCCATCCACTGAGCACCGGGTGCCGGTTGCCAGTACGAAAGTAGTTGATTGGCAATAGTGACACCAACCATGGTGTGGCCAATATAGTGAACAGAAGCATGAGTGCGGAAACAGTGCCTAGTGCCGCAAGTTCAGTTTGATAGCTGTTCAGCCAGGCTAGCAGAGCATTCATCGTGTGCTGTCAATGGAATATGACCTTATTGTATCCAGTTGATCTCTTTTGCGGTGCGGGAATTGATCTGCACTGTCCTTAATGAGTCGGCCATAATAAAACGGTTGGGCGATAAAGGGATGCGCCCAGCCATTACTTCGGCGTAGCGTTGTGGATGGCGTGGCTGACGGCTGCTGTTTGCGTAACCGTCAGGATATACAGGTTGCCCATTCGGGGTGTATTTATCTTTTGCGCCAACCGTGTGTAAAAGCTCGTGGGCGATGACAATATTATTTTGCGAATTATTGCGATGGTCAGCAAAGGCATTCACCAAGCCCATCAGGCCTTTTTGCATGCCTAAGGAATGGGCTAAGACCTTACCCTCCGTGGCTTCATGGTAAATAACAAACATTCGGACCTGGGTGATGTCCTTATGGCTGTTAGGTGTATTTTGATAGGCCCACCAACGAAATCGCAGGCCCCACAATAGTATCGTTAACGCATTTTGATTTTCTGGCCATGCCGGCGGTAGGCCATTTATTTGCTCGCCTAATATCACATTGAATGGCGTAGACAGATCAAGATCATAACGCGCAGCTTCACGCTTTCCCCACTGATTGATAGACGCGAAGTTTTTTTGGCTTAAGCTAGCGATATATTTATTGGTTGAGGCGCGCCCGTCTGCATTGATAGGGTAGATAATGGTGCTCAAGGGCTGGTTCCAATTGCGGGTGTATTCGCGTTGGTGCGCGCTAGTAAAACCCACTATTATTAGGATGCCAAGTAACACTGCAATTCTGATAATGGTAAAACCTGACAAGCGCTTTGGTCCACAGTGGCAAGGTATACAGGATTTGTCGGAATCGGCTTAGCTAACTTGAGGGCAAGGTAGGTGATACCGGATATCGTACGGTGAATAAGCCGGCGAACGTGAGCTATTGCGTATTTTTAGTGATGTGCCCGAGCGATATAACCGTGTGATATGAAGAGCAGTTTTAAACAGAGAAATGTTGGTCACATGTCCAGTAATAGTTGTCCAATAACGGTGTTCTAGCAATAACGGGATAAAAAATGAGAACTGAGCAAGCTGTATCCATTAGCCGCCACGATTATCAGGCGTCTGTTTGGTCGATCCCTAACGTTCATTTGCACTTCGATCTGCACCCAGAGCGTACTCGTGTAAGCAGTACTTTGGAATTGCATCGTGAAGCCTCTGAGTCAGTGCCGGCACTTCGCTTAGATGGAGTCGATCTAACGCTGATCGACATTAAAATTGATGGGCAAGCGCTCGCTTCGAGCGAGTACACACTTGATGAGACGCATCTCACATTAGAAAACCTGCCAGCGTCCTGCAAACTTGAGATTACAACGCAAATAAACCCAGCAGGCAATACCGCACTTGAGGGCCTGTATTTATCCAGTGGAAATTTTTGTACGCAGTGTGAAGCCGAGGGTTTTCGCAAAATTACCTATTTTCTTGATCGGCCAGATGTGCTCTCGATATACACCGTAACGATAAAAGCCCCGCTTGCTGAGTACCCCATTTTATTGTCCAACGGTAATTTTGTTAAAGCATCAAGTGATGATGAATTTGCTTATGCAGAATGGCATGACCCACACCCCAAGCCAAGTTATCTTTTTGCATTGGTTGCGGGTAATTTGTCTAAGGTTGTTGATACTTTTACAACAATGAGTGGAAAGACTGTTGATTTACATATTTATGTAGAGTCACACAATCTAGATAAATGTGCATTCGCAATGCAGGCGCTGAAACGATCGATGCGCTGGGATGAAGAAGTGTATGGTCTGGAGTACGATCTTGAGCGATTTATGATTGTAGCGGTTGATGATTTTAATATGGGTGCGATGGAGAACAAGGGCTTAAACGTTTTTAACTCCAAGTTTGTGTTGGCTGATGTTGATACCGCAACCGATACAGACTTTGTTGGCGTAGAGGCAGTGATTGCTCATGAGTATTTTCATAACTGGACGGGCAATCGAGTGACTTGTCGTGACTGGTTTCAGCTGAGCTTAAAAGAAGGCTTAACCGTATTTCGAGATCAAGAATTTACTGCTGATATGCATGACCGTACCGTTAAACGTATTGAAGATGTGCGCTTGCTGCGTGCTAGGCAGTTCCCAGAGGATGCTGGCCCCATGGCGCATCCGGTACGCCCCGAAAGCTTTATTGAAATAAACAATTTTTACACCTTAACCATTTATGAAAAAGGTGCAGAAGTTATTCGGATGATGCACACCTTTCTCGGTGCCGAGAAGTTTCGTAAAGGTATCGATTTGTATTTTGAACGTCATGATGGGCAGGCGGTGACTTGTGATGATTTTGTCGCTGCGATGCAAGATGCGTCTGGTGTCGATTTGCAGCAGTTTTCGCTGTGGTATTCACAAGCTGGTACACCGCAGGTCACCATCGACGAACAATACGATGCTGATAAACAAACCTATCAATTAACACTATCTCAACACTGTCCAGATACGCCGGGGCAATCGGGCAAAAAGCCGATGCAAATACCGATGTTGATCGGCTTGCTGGACGAAAAGGGGAATTCAGCTACTGGTCAAGGTGACAACGATACTGCTTTGTTGAATCTAATCTAC
>CALGND010000076.1 GCA_937958675.1 uncultured Granulosicoccaceae bacterium | reverse complement strand
CTCTTCATCGCGAACATACGTGCTGCCATTTCGCAGGCAACGTTTTCAACCACTGCTTGATAAACTAAAGATTCGATATACCGAACCATTAGGTGATCTACAACCGCTTTTGCATCAGGCTCGTAGATGTAATCCCAGTGGTGCGTAAGCTTTTCATCAACATCAGGCTCTGCTGGTAATAGCTTAGTAACCGATGGTTTTTGCGTCATGGTATTGATGAATTCATTCTCAACAATATACAGGCGATCAATATTGCCTTCGTCGTAAGCGTCGAGCATGATTTTAATCGTACCAACCAAGTCAGCCATTTCAGGCTTATCGCCCAAATCCATCACCTGACCAACAATGTTGCTGCCCATTCGCTTGAAAAAGCCTTGTGCTTTTTTACCGATGGTCACAACGTCTACTTCAGCACCCTTTTCTGACCATTCGCGCATTGATGAGATGCCGGATTTGAATGCGTTAGTGTTTAAGCCACCACACAAGCCACGATCGGTTGATACTACGATGTAGCCAACACGCTTAACCTCATCACGCTGCATAAGGTAGGGGTGGTGGTACTCGATATTTGCCGAGGCCACATGCCCTACAACGCTGCGCATTTTTTTAGCATAAGGGCGATTGGCCGCCATGCGTTCCTGCGCTTTACGCATCTTACTGGCCGCCACCATTTCCATGGCTTTGGTGATCTTTTGAGTATTCTGAATACTCGCAATCTTTGTGCGTACCTCTTTACCGCTTGCCATGTCTAAGCCTCCTAAGGCTAACTATCGCTATTACCAGCTGCCGTTAGCTTTGAACGCTTCGATACCTTTACGGAACGCAGCTTCGATGTCGTCATTCCAATCGCCAGATTCATTAACCGAATCAAGGACGTCGGAATGGTTGCTGTGCATGTAGGCATGCATGTTTTCTTCAAACGAAACAACCTTCGCTATTTCAACATCATCAAGGTAGCCTTCGTTTGCAGCAAACAATGAAACACCCATATCGGCAATTGATAATGGCGAGTACTGCTTTTGCTTCATTAGCTCAGTAACACTTTGACCGCGTTCAAGCTGTTTACGTGTGGCTTCATCAAGATCGGATGCGAACTGTGAGAATGCTGCAAGCTCGCGATACTGAGCGAGTGCTAGACGAACACCACCACCGAGCTTCTTGATGATTTTAGTTTGAGCGGCACCACCTACTCGAGAAACCGACAAACCAGCGTTTATCGCAGGACGTATGCCTGAGTTAAACAGATCGGTTTCGAGGAAGATCTGACCATCAGTAATCGAAATTACATTGGTTGGTACGAATGCGGATACGTCACCGGCTTGCGTTTCGATGATTGGCAGTGCAGTTAATGAACCTGTCTTGCCTTTCACTTTACCTTCGGTGAATTTTTCTACGTAGTCAGCGTTTACACGAGAAGAACGTTCAAGCAAACGAGAGTGAAGATAGAAAACGTCACCAGGATAGGCTTCACGGCCTGGAGGACGACGAAGTAGCAATGATACTTGGCGGTAAGCCCACGCTTGCTTAGTAAGATCGTCATATACGATTAGCGCGTCTTCGCCGATATCGCGGAAGTACTCACCCATTGAACAACCAGAGTAAGGCGCAACAAATTGCATCGCTGCTGAATCAGATGCACCCGCCGCCACAACGATAGTATGCTCAAGCGCGCCATGCTCTTCAAGCTTGGCTACAACGTTTGCAATGGTTGATTGCTTCTGACCAATCGCTACATAAACACACTTAATACCTGTGCCTTTTTGATTGATGATGGCGTCAACCGCTACAGCCGTTTTACCTGTTTGCCGATCGCCGATGATGAGCTCTCGTTGGCCACGGCCAACCGGTACCATCGCATCGATTGCTTTCAAACCCGTTTGAACAGGCTGATCTACCGATTGGCGTTCGATAACGCCTGGCGCTACTTTCTCAATCGGTGATGTTTGTGTCGCGGCTATCGGGCCTTTGCCGTCAATTGGCTCACCCAAGGCGTTAACAACTCGGCCTAGCATCTCAGGGCCTACTGGCACCTCAAGAATACGACCAGTACATTTTACCTTGTCACCTTCTGAAAGGCCTTCGTAGTCACCCAGTACCACCGCACCAACTGAATCACGCTCAAGGTTAAGTGCAAGCCCGTAAAGGCCGCCTGGAAACTCGATCATCTCACCAGACATAACGTCGGTAAGACCATGGATACGCACGATACCGTCACTTAAACTAACGATCGTACCTTCGGTTCGAGCATCAGCAGATGCCTCGAAGTTGCCAATCCGGTCTTTGATCAGTTCACTGATTTCGGATGGGTTTAATTGCATAGCAAAAATCCTCTTGAATTCGTTTGTAGGTGTTGCTGCACTTATGCGCAGATTTCACCTTGCTGTAACTTATTGCTGTATCGCGTTGCCGCCGTCTGTTACAGCTAGCTGGCCGTTACTTAATAAATATTACTAATAAACTAAACGCTGTTATCTATTAGCTCGCCAGACTATTTGTCATTTTTTCTAGTCGACCCTTAACAGAGCCATCTATCACTAAATCGCCGGCCTTAATAATGGCACCGCCAATCAAGCTGTCATCTACTGTGGTAACGATCCGCACTTTGCGATCAAGCTTTTTGCTCAGCGCTGCTGCCATCGTGTCACGCTGTGCATCAGTTAATTCAAATGCAGTCGTAACATCAGCTTCGATCTCGCCTTCAGCCTCAGCACGCAACTCTTCAAATATTCCGCCGATATCACCCATCAGGGCCAAACGGTTATTTTCAGACAGCAGCCGCACAAAGTTGCGCCCATTATCATCGAGTACGTCGCCTGCGACTTTTTCAACAATAGTGGAACGATCTTGATGTGTAAGGCTTGGCGCATCCAAGTGTTGTCGCATCTCGGGATGCTCTACAACACTGGCTAATGACGCCAAACGCTCAGACCATTCATCGAACTTACCCGCATCCTTAGCGATTTCAAAAACCGCTTTGGCATATGGCCGCGCCGCTGTAGTGAAATCGGCCACGGTTATAGCTGCCCTACTAGGTCGTCAAGCACCTTAGCGTGTGCATCAGCGTTAACTTCGGTGCCCAGAATTTTACCAGCGCCTTGTACCGCGATTGAGCTAACTTGCTTACGCAAAGTTTCTCTAGCACTGACAACTTCTTGCTCGATATCAGCTTGTGCAGAAGCCATCAGGCGTTCGCCTTCTTTGCGAGCCGTATTTTTTGATTCTTCAACTATTTCGTTGCTACGCTTTTGCGCCTGGGCCACTATTTCAGCAGCTTGAGCTTTAGCATCTTGCAACATGGTGTTGACTTCTTGTTCTGCTTCTTCGCGACGCTGAGCACCTTGCTCTGCATCTGCCAGACTCTGTGCAATTTTTTCCTGACGTTCGCGCAGCGCAGCCATCACTGGCGGCCACACGTACTTCATGCACAAAAAGACGAAGATCGAGAACGAAATCAACTGTCCGATAATGGTCAGATTGATATTCACGTATATCTCCCGTTCGAGTGGTTAAAAACTTCGATTAACCGCCTGCAGCAGCAGTGAACTGACCAACAAAGGGGTTCGCAAACGTAAAGAACAATGCGATACCAACACCGATCATTGGAACAGCATCAAGTAGGCCTGCAACGATGAACATTTTAACTTGAAGCATTGGAGTCATTTCTGGCTGACGAGCAGCACCTTCTAGAAAGCGACCGCCTAACAAACCAAAACCGATAGCTGTGCCAAGCGCACCCATACCGATTAACAAACCAACAGCGATTGCGGTGTTGCCAATTACAATTTCCATCAAAAACTCCCGAGATTAAAATAAATTAAATATAAAAATTACGTAAAACTACGAAAATATAAAGTACTGCCGCGCGACCTTAGTGAGCCTCGTGCGACATGCTCATGTACACGATGGTCAGCATCATAAAGATGAAGGCTTGCAGCGTGATAACCAAAATATGGAACAGCGCCCAAGGCACTGAAAGCGTCCACTGCAGTGCCCAAGGCAGTAGCGCGATAAGAATGAAGATCAGCTCGCCAGCATACATGTTGCCGAACAATCGCAGTGCAAGAGAGATAGGCTTAGCGATCAGTGCCACACCTTCAAGCAGTAAGTTAATTGGCACAAACAGCGCTTGCACAAGAATATTAGGGCTATTAAACGGCTGGAATGCCAGCTCTTTAAAGAAGCCAACAGGGCCCTTGATTGTTAGGCTGTAGTAAATCATCAGTGCAAACACACCAAACGAAAGGCCAAGCGTGACGTTAACATCGGTGCTCGGCACAATCTTCATGTAGGGAATACCGATCAGAGTCGAGGCATGCGGAATCCAATCAACCGGGATTAGGTCCATTAGATTCATAAGGAATACCCAAACAAAGATGGTTAGGGCAAGCGGTGCAACCACATCACTTTTACCGTGAAAGGTTTCACGCACATTGGTGTCGACAAATTCGACGATGAGTTCAACAAAATTTTGCAGCTTGCCGGGTACGCCCGCAGTGGCATTATCAGCTGCCTTTTTGAACAACCAGAGGAACAACAAACCTAGGCCAATCGACCAGAACATGGAATCAAGGTGAATTGCCCAGAAACCCATAGCCGCCGCTTCTTCAGAGCCATGAGCAATGCTCCACCCGTTCTCTGGGTGATTGCCGAACACCAAGTTTTGCAAATGGTGCTGGATATAACCCGTTTGGGTTAGTTCGCCTTCAGATGCCATATATTTACTTACCTAACGTCTACTTACTCATGTTTAAAACTAGTGCTGAGCCCGCCGACTTTCGGCGCGACTCATAAAAAATGGAACAAACCAGTTAACCGACTGAACAACCATAAAACCAGCAAACAGTGCCAAAGCATCTAGAGGCCTGACACGTACAAATACAATCGTAAATAACGCCATTGTCAGGAACATCTTGCCGACTTCACCTGCGTACATCGACCTGACGATTTTATCGGCAGCACGTGCTCCCTTGTATCGGAACGCTTTGTACGCAAAGTAACAACTGGGCAGCCAACAAATGAACCCACCAAGCAAAACTGAATAACCAGTTACTTGCCCTTTAATCAACCAAGCCGCTAAAGCAAATAAAAGCGTGGTTAATAACTGAACCATCAACATCCATTTGATGACGCGTAATCGCTTCTGGGCCTGGTTCATATGCAAGGCTCTTAGAACACTTCTAAGGTGCGAAATCGCGGGCGAATTATAGCCTGTTTCCTAGCAGTTAGGTGCTGTTTCGTCCAAATAGTCAGCAGCTTTAATAGCAAATGAAATATGACACAATTTAGTACAGCAACTCGTCAACTACTTAATGTGACCCAATATACCTTCCAGCTCTGACACAGATGTATAGCTTATTTCGAGCTTGCCGGCCCCACCCTTTTTATGATGAATCTTCACTGGCGAACCGAGCACTTCACCCAACTTTTTACCCAAGGCGTCGATATTGGGATCTGTGACCGTTTGGCTTAACTTTTTTGCTGGCTTACCTTCTCGAAGCGAACGGATCATTGCTTCCACTGCCCGCACAGTCAGATTTTCTTTAACGATACGACGAGCCAACTGTGGTTGATCTGCAGTTGGCGCGCCAAGTAACGCTCGAGCATGTCCCATTTCTAGATGACCGGTGTCCACCAATGGCTTGACATCGACATGCAACTCTAAAAGGCGTAACAGATTACTAACCGATGCTCTTGATCTGCCCACTGAATCCGCCACAGCCTGGTGAGTCATGCTGAATTCTTCGCATAAGCGCTGCAATGCTTCTGCCTCTTCCAACGGGTTTAAATCGGCGCGCTGAATGTTCTCGATAAGCGCTACCGCTGCGACCGCTTGATCGTCCATATCTCGAACAATCACTGGAATCTCGTTAATACCCGCCAATTGGCTTGCACGCCAACGGCGCTCACCAGCGATCAACTCGTAGTTACCGGCGTACTTACGGACTAAAATTGGCTGAATAACGCCTTGTTGCCTTATCGACTCGGCTAGATCTTGCAGTTTTTCTTCATTAAAGTGGCGCCGTGGCTGATACGAGCCTCTCTTGATCTGATCCACACCTAACATACGAACCCGCTCGCCCGTCTGAGGCTGATCTGCTGACAGCTTGACGTTTGGCGGTACTGAAAACGTCTCAGTGGACACTGACGAAGCACCTTTGGGGTAAGCGTCTTTGCCCTCATTAGAACTGGTGTCTGTTGCAGCCGTGCCCGTATCGAGGGATTGACCGGCGACCTTTTTCTTGCGCGTGTCTTTGGGCGTTTCTGCCTTTACTTTGTTAGTTGGCGTTGGATTTGATACTGGTTCGGCCGAAGGAGCCGCTTGTTCGTCCGTGGCATTGGTGGGTTTACGAGTGCGTGATGCACCACCAAGCAGTGCGTTTAAATCGCGGCCCATGCGTGTTTTCTTAGCCATCTACGGTAGTCACGGGTTCGGTTGTGGTTGCTGGGGCCGGCTTAGCGTCAACGGAGGATCTGGCAGGTGCCGAGTCGGCATTAATCGCCGTTGCGGATAAATCAGCTTTACTGGCGTGCTGGCGAATGATTTCTCCTGCCAACGCGAGATAGGCCAATGCGCCACGCGAGGATTTATCGTACTGCACAATCGACACACCATGGCTAGGCGCCTCAGCAAGGCGAATGTTGCGCGGCACTATGGTACGGAACACCTGCTCACCAAAATGCTGTACCAATTGCGATGACACCTCAACACCTAGGTTATTTCGTCCGTCGTACATGGTGCGCAATAGGCCTTCAATTTCGAGCTCTGGGTTAACGGCCTCTTTTATACCTTCAATGGTATTAAGCAGCGCGGACAAACCTTCAAGCGCATAGTATTCGCACTGAATAGGCACCAAAACACTGTCAGCCGCTACAAACGCATTAAGCGTCAGCACATTAAGTGCCGGCGGGCAGTCTATTAGTATGTAGTCGTATTCTTCGCGAGCTGGGCTCAACACATCACGCAAGCGACGTTCGCGGTTGTCCATACCCATTAATTCGACTTCCGCAGCGGTTAGATCAGCATTGGCCGGCAAGACATCACAGCCGTTTTCTTCACTGGTTTGTCGAACATCAGCAACTGACGCCCCATCCACCAGTAGATCAAACACTGAGGTTTCGACATTATATTTATCGATACCACAGCCCATCGTGGCGTTACCTTGCGGATCAAGATCAATTAACAGCACTCGCTTGCGCATACTACCTAACGCTGCGGCCAAATTAACGCAAGTGGTGGTTTTACCCACCCCGCCTTTTTGGTTTGCTATTGCAATGATTCGACTCATACCATGAGTTTAATGCATATTTAGAAGAGTGTTTCGTTAATCAACGATACAGGTCATCCCGCGTCCACCGTCATCCCCACGTAGACAGGAATCTATGCTCTTTCGGATATGGATATTTAAAACTGTTCAGAAAATGCGCTAATGAGCTTTGCATTGCGTTAGAGGCCTTCAGAGTTTCAACAAGCCGTACGAAAAAAGGCCCAAACAATGTCTGGGCCTCAGTTCCAAATCACGCTTGCGCGTAAATAAATTTCTAGCATTAAGCAGCAGTCAGACTCTGCGGATTGCGTGGAGGCTTAGGCGTGCTGTCAGTATTGGCAGCAGCGAAAGCAGCGTTGGTCACCACAACTGGCCCGTTATAATAAAGAGCAACAAAACTGTTGGCCAACTTACTAGGCAATGATTGCGATTGCCGTTTAGCTGATTTTCTGCCGTTGCGGACAAGGTCTTTAATATCGCCACGAGCAACACCGATGTCTTCTAGCTGAGCATCACTCATTAGGCTCAACTCTCTAGCGGCAGTAGCTTGCTCACCGCGAGTAGTTTTACGAGCCGCATTTGCTGAAATTGGCTGCTCAACCAGGCCACCGCGACCGTAGCGAACTACCTCAACGATATTGCCACGAGTCACGCCTAAATCGCTAAGATCAGCATCAGACATGGCGCGTAGCTCCTTAATTGCGGCTTTTTGTGCGATGCGCTCAGCTTTAAGCGCCTTGGCGCGAAGCTTGGCTGGCGACGGCTTACGGGCATTAAGGATCAAATCGCCGCGAGTAACACCAATGTCGCTTAATGAGCGATCATCCATCGACAGCAAACGCTGGCGATTGTAGCGACCCGCTTTTTGAGCTTGATAGTGATCAAGCTGATCCGTTAAATATGATTGAAGTTGAAACATAGCAGATCTCCTAACGATGCCTTTGTCATATATCATCAGCGAAGGCTTAACTTGCGATCGCTTTTCTGATACTGAATTTACGTCCGATCGCGCGCTAGCTCAAACGATGGTTTCTTGAAGCTGACATAAGAAAAACTTAAAGCAGAAATTGTGGCCGGTCCAATACCCCTAAATGCCCTGCATGCGTTCATTGTTGCTGCCCGACACGGCAGCTTTAGCAAAGCTGCAGATGAGCTACACGTCACACCCGCAGCGGTAAGCCAGCAGATCCGAGCGTTGGAAGACCAGCTCAGTGTGCAGCTATTCCACCGGCTTAATCGTGGCATTGCATTGACTGATGCTGGCCAAGCTGGCCTGGCAAAATTACAAGATGGATTCTCTAGCATCCAGTCAGGTGTGCAGCAGATGCAAAGCGCTGATCAAAAAAGCGAGCTGAATATTTGGACATCCCCCTCGTTTGCCCAGAAATGGTTAATGCCTCGTATGCACCGTTTTATCGACGCCAACCCCACTATCGATTTGCGTATCTCTGGCAGTGCGGAGCTGATCGATTCAGATTCAACAGCGCCATCACTGAGTGCACAAACGCTGAAGGCGCATAATATTGATGTTGCGATTCGCTTTGGAAGCGGCAACTACCCCGGTTGTGATGTCGAGAAACTGATGGATGTGGATGCCATCACCCTATGCAGCCCCACCTTGCTCGCAGACGATGCTCCACTGCCATTGAAAAAACCTGAAGACCTTATGCAACACACCCTGCTGCATGATGAATCGCCATACGAAGGGCGCCCTAACTGGGCAAGTTGGTTAAGTGATGCAAATTTATCGGGTAAATTGGCCAAACATAACTTGTACTTTAATAGCGTGTTATTAGCCCTATCGGCAGCTGTTGAAGGTCAAGGTGTGGTGCTTACTCTGGATAGGTTGGCCGAGAACGACGTTAAAAAAGGCGATCTTGTACGCGTGTTTGATCTGCCAACTGATGTTCTGCACGCGTACCACCTAGTCACCCTCCAAGGTACGGCACAGGATTCTCGCGTTCGCGTGTTTCGAGAATGGCTAGTCAACGAAGCCAGCATTTAGGATTGCGTGGGGGAAACCTGCGACCTAAAAAAACATCAACCACTGACGAATAATTAATAGTTCGGCTATCAGCAAAACCAACACTCCAAAACGCAATAGTGGCTTTGAGTGCCTAAAACATAGCACCACTGCACACACTAATGCCACCAAACCTTCTAGTGGTGCGACCCACTGTGCATGATGCGCGCTATCCCAGTAACTCACCGGGCTAACAAAGCGCCAATCTGTTACCGGCCAGAAGTGAGCTCTTGCATCGTCATGATGCATTGCAAAGTCAGTGAAAAGGTGTAATAAAGCCGAAGCGGTAAATGCTATCAAAACAGCTTGCTTACGCGCTATCGCAATGGCAAATACAGCACCCCACAAGATAAACGAATTATCGATACTAAAGACTGTTTGCCAACTATCGGAAAAATACAGCTCATCAAAGACAACGTGTGGCGAGATTCCAAGTATGAAGATAGAGACGCCGCATAAAATATAGAGCGATACATCCGGAACGAACGCTCCCAGCAATGCAGCGATTGAAACTCGGCGGGATTTCGCGCTACCGAATGCGGCAGAGCCAAGTAGTAGGTGTGCGGTAGTGTTCAAAAGTGAACGGCTCTGACCACTGCAATATGCCGTTCCGATTCAACACCGGCAATACGCACTTTCTCAAGTGATTCCAACTTAAACGGCTTTGGTAAGCTATCAGGTAACTTATCCGCCTTACCCAACATAATCAGTACTTGCCCACCTGGCTTACACAAGCCTTCGGCTATCTGTAGAAACTTATTCGGTGCTGTAAAGGCACGTGAGACTACACAGCTTGCCTGTGCCTGAACTGTCTCTACGCGCTCTTGCATTACAGTGATGTTTTTTAAGCCCAGCTCTACTTTGGCTTGTTGTTGAAAACGTGTTTTTTTGCCATTACTCTCAATTGATAAAAAAGTGAGCTGCGGGTGCACAATGGCTAAGGGGATTACCGGTAAGCCTGCACCACTGCCGATATCAATGACATCAAAATTATCATCTGTAGCGCATAACTTATCGATACGAAGATACGCAAGCAAGCTTAATGAATCAATAATATGCCGCGGAATCATCTGATCGATTTCACGTACAGCAGTGAGGTTATAGGCGCGGTTCCATTTAGCGATAAGCTGTAAAAAGCCATCAAGCTTTTGCACTTGTTCCGCAGGTAGCTCTATAGCAGCTTGTAAAAGTGCTTTTTTTAGCGGGACATGTAATGCCATAAGAGAAGGAGTATTAGATAAAGACACACTGCCTCAAGAGCATTGCCGCAGTGCGCTAAGCCGATTCGCGAAGTGTTCGCTTCTTAAGATGCACGAGCAATATTGAAATAGCAGCCGGTGTCACACCTGAAATGCGAGACGCTTGACCAATCGTTTCGGGTTGGTGCGCATTAAGTTTTTCAGCAATTTCATTCGATAAACTACGCACCTGGGTGTAGTCTAAATCTTGTGGCAAACGGGTATCTGTTTGAGCACGCGACTTATCAATTTCGGCTTGCTGCCTATCGAGATAACCAGCGTACTTACCTTGTATCTCAACTTGCTCTACTACTTGAGTATCCAGATTAGTTAACTCCGGCGCCAGTATTTTAAGCGCTGCCGGCAGATTGACTTCAGGCACTTTAAGTAACTCACTTAAACGCCGCTCACGCGATAACTTTAAGCCCATGGTGTCGCTGATCTCTTTGGCTTCATCGGTACCAAGGCGCACCCACACTGTTTTAATCTGGCTTTGAAGAGTCGCTATTGCATCGCGCTTTTTACAAAAGGCTTCCCATCGTTCGTCATCAACCAAACCAAGCTCGCGGCCCTTTTCAGTCAGACGCAAGTCTGCGTTATCTTCACGTAGCATTAGTCGATACTCAGCACGGCTGGTGAACATACGATAAGGCTCTCGTGTGCCGCGAGTGATAAGGTCATCAATTAACACGCCTATATAAGCTTCATCACGCCGTGGAGTCCAATACTCTAGTCCCTTAACCTGTCGTGCAGCGTTAAGCCCAGCAATCAAACCCTGTGCAGCAGCTTCTTCGTAACCAGTGGTGCCATTGATTTGCCCAGCAAAAAACAACCCGCCAATTGCGCGCGTTTCTAACGATGGACGTAATCCTTTAGGATCAAAAAAGTCATACTCGATGGCATAGCCCGGGCGCGTGATATGTGCATTTTCAAAGCCCTTTATTGATTGCACATAGGCCACCTGAATATCAAACGGCAAACTAGTCGAGATACCGTTAGGGTAAATCTCGTGCGTGTTTAGCCCTTCTGGTTCGATAAAAATTTGGTGTGAGCTTTTATCTGCAAAGCGCACAACTTTGTCTTCAATCGATGGGCAATAACGAGGACCAACACCCTCTATGTCGCCACTAAATAAGGGTGAACGATGCATCGCACCCTTAATGATATCGTGCGTTTTTTCGTTGGTGTGCGTGATATGACACTGCACTTGCTCCGGGTGGTCAGCCACACTGCCTAAAAACGAAAACACAGGCCGTGGTGTATCACTAGGCTGTGCTTGCAATTGATCGTAGTTAATGGTGCGGCCATCTATACGTGGAGGCGTACCGGTTTTAAGGCGACCAATTTCTAAGGGCAGCTCGCGTAAACGTAACGCAAGCGTTAGAGCTGGCTGGTCACCAGCACGTCCGGCGGATGATTGCGCTTCACCCACATGGATTTTGCCAGCGAGGAAAGTCCCAACAGTTAGCACAACAGTAGGCGCACTAAACTTTATGCCCATCTGCGTAACAGCACCCACTACTCGCCCGTTCTCAATTGTCAGATCATCAACGGCTTGTTCGAAAATCGTTAAACCGTCTTGGTTATCCAGCGCTTTGCGAATCGCAATGCGATACAGCGTGCGATCAGCCTGCGACCGAGTTGCCCTAACTGCTGGCCCTTTGCTCTGGTTAAGCGTACGAAAATGAATACCCGCTTGATCAGCCGCTTTGGCCATGACACCACCCAGCGCGTCGATCTCTTTAACTAGGTGTCCTTTCCCAATACCACCAATGGCAGGGTTACAGCTCATCTGCCCAAGGGTTTCGATATTGTGCGTAAGCAATAAGGTATTAGCGCCAGAACGCGCGGCCGTCAGAGCGGCCTCGGTACCAGCATGGCCACCGCCGACTACGATGACGTCATATATGTTGGGGTATAACATTGTGTAATTCTAGCGCAAATCAGGGTGCGCTCCGTGTTGATTCCGCAACAAAGCTGCGACAAGTTGTGAGGTTTGCGCCCGATCAGACAAATCCGACTAGCGAAACGAGTCACTAAGACTCATACCGACGCAGGCATAAATGCCCCCAAAGCACTCGCGCCGGGTCTCGTCGGCATGGATGCCGACGCGAAGCCCCCATGGATGGGCTTGTAGCGTCCCGGAAGTGAGTGTTTTGGGGGGATGTATGCCGGATGCTGTGGATTGAACTGTGCGGTTTAGTGTTTCGCAACTCTTGCATGGATCTCCCCCTGCGCGGGAAGGACGCTGCATTACTTACCTACGCAAAAGTCCGCAAATATCCGACCCAGTAAATCATCAGCGTCAAATTGCCCAGTAATCTCATTAAGCGCCTGCTGCGCCATTTTTAGTTCTTCCGCGGCAAGCTCTGGCATGTTGTTCTCCTGCAGGCGCTTTAATGCATTGGCACAAGCCTCTTGTGCAACATTAAGCGCTTGAAGATGGCGCCTTCTGGCTAAAAACACACCTTCTATCGAATCATCACGCCCTGCCACCTTAAGTAAGTGCTCCTTAAGTTGATCTAAGCCCTCGCCTGTTTTAACTGACAAACTTAAATCGACCGGTGGGCAGGATGCCGGCAACGTGACCTTATTTTGTAAATCGATTTTGTTCAGCACAACGGTGGTGGGTATTGAATCCGGAAGTTCGATATCGGGTATCTGAGGATTGGTGGCATCGATTAGTAACAAAATATGATCGGCAGTATTAGCCGCCTGCTGCGCGCGTTGAATACCCTGCTGTTCCACAACGTCAGTGGTTTCGCGTAAGCCAGCTGTATCGATAATATGCAGCGGCATACCATCAAGGTTGATGTGCTCATGCAATACATCTCGGGTGGTGCCAGCAATATCTGTCACGATCGCGCTATCAGCGCCGCTTAATGCATTAAGTAAACTCGATTTACCCACATTGGTAACACCAGCGATAACTATAGTGAGCCCGTCACGTAAACGCTGGCCCTGTTGAGCATTAGCAATTAGCTTAGTAAAGAGTTGCTCCAGCGCTGCCGCACGTTGTTTAACTTGAGGCTCAGCTAAAAAATCAATTTCTTCTTCACTAAAATCCAAAGCGGCTTCCAACCACACGCGCAAAGCGATCAACTCTTCCAATGCATCGTTAACTGCCAGCGATAAAGCACCACTCATTGAACGTACCGCAGCTTGAGATGCTGCCGCTGTATTCGCGTTGATTAAATCCGCAACAGCTTCAGCTTGCGCTAAATCGAGTTTGTCATTGAGAAAGGCGCGCTCAGTAAACTCACCGGGTCGGGCCGCGCGCGCACCACATTGCAGTACTCGCTCCAATAATTGATCCATCACCACGGGGCCGCCATGGCCTTGCAGCTCTAACACGTGCTCACCGGTATATGAGTGAGGCGCTGCAAAAAGCAAGGCGATACCAATATCAATGGCATTGCCCTGTTCACTTTTAAAATTAAGATAGTGCGCGTGACGCGTAGTGAGAGAGACACCCGTTATCATTTGAGCAATGGCGGGCGCATCTGGCCCGCTTACTCTTATTACACCAACGCCAGCGCGGCCAGCGCCAGATGCAATTGCCGCTATTGTGTCAGCAGCGGTTGGCACTAGCGAGTGCCTAGTTTCTGAATAGGCACTCGCCTGTTAAGTCGCTTTTTTGGTGCCATCACCAATAACGTAACGCGTGATGTAGTACTGCTGCATGATAGATAAGGTGTTGTTAACCACCCAATACAGTACAAGCCCTGCCGGGAACATCGCGAAAAACACACCAAATATCAAGGGTAAAAACTGAAACACCTTGGCCTGAATTGGATCAACTGGCGCAGGGTTTAGCTTTTGTTGGATGTACATCGACACTGCCATTAATACTGGCAGGATAAAGAACGGATCTTTTATTGCTAGATCCTTGATATGGAACATCCATGGCGCTTGGCGCAGCTCAACACTCTCAAGTAGCGTCCAGTAGAGCGCAATAAATACCGGTATCTGTACCAGCATCGGCAAGCAGCCGCCTAGCGGGTTAACCTTTTCCTTTTTATATAAATCCATGGTTGCTTGGCCCATCTTGGCGCGATCATCACCATAACGCTCTTTCAGCGATGCAAGCTTGGGCTGCAGCAACTTCATTCGAGCCATGGATTTGTAACTGGCTTCCGACAATTTATAAAACACGGCTTTAATGACCACCGTGGTAAAAATAATGGCCCAACCCCAGTTACCCACGATGCTATGGATTTTATCGAGCAACCAAAACAACGGGCGAGCAATGATCGATAGCCAACCGTAGTCAACCGTTAGGTCTAGATTGGGCGCCGCTGCCGCCAATGTTTTTTGAATTTTAGGGCCAGCATAGGCTTTGGTCGAAAATGTAGCAGTGCCGCCGGCTGGTACAGATTGGGTGTCAGACACCATCCCCACGATGTAGCGGTTGTCAGCGCTACTAACAAAACGGGTATAGGCCGTATTGCCTTCGTTTTCTGTTGGTATCCAAGCCATGGCAAAATAATGCTGGATCATCGCCACCCAACCGTTGGTTACCTCTGCGTTGACATTTTCGTCTTCAATGTCACCTAGCGATACCTTGTTGTACACGTCTTCATCGTTACTGATAACTGCACCAATATAGGTGTTAACAAATTGCTGTTTTTCATCGCTGGTGGCGCGCTTTCGCTTGAGTTGTCGGTACTGGTTAACAGGCCAAGCTTCGCTCGAGTTATTAACGATAGTGTATTCGACATCAATCTCGTAACTACCCGCGTTCAAAGTGATTGTTTTCGTCACCTCAACGCCCTTATCCGACACCCAGGTAAATGGCACCACGGCTGTACCACCGTCTTTCATGATGATCTCACTGGGACCCGTAGAGGTTAACTGCGTTAGGTGAGTTGGTGCAGGTTCATTGGCGCGAGACTGCAAGCCTGATTCTGCGGCCAGGAATCGAGATGGCTTATTGCTACCTAGCGTGAAAGGCTCGTCTGGTCTTTTGATTGAGACTGGGTAATCGAGTAGCAACACGCTTTCGATAGTGCCGCCAACGGAACTGATGCTGACATCAAGCACATCAGTTTTGACGCGTACTGATGGCGCGCTGGGGGCTGAATCTGTTGCAGGTACAGCTGAAGTCTCTGCTGTCTGTGCCGGCGTACCTGCGGCTTGCGGTAAATCAACTGGTGCAGCAACTGCTGGAGTCGCCGGAGTCACACCATCTGCAGCCAATTCAGTTGGGACTATTTCTGGCCGGTTGTAATCCTGTTGCCAAGTCTGATAAAGAATAAGGCCAAGAAATGACAGAGCCATATAAAGCAATAAGCGTTGAGTATCCATTTACTGGCCTGACAACTCCGGCCTTTCGGCAACTGTTTGGCAATCACATTGCCGTGGAACGGGATCGAACCCACCTGGATTGAAGGGGTGACATTTAAGCAAACGTCGGAGCGCCATCACGCCGCCCTTCATATTGCCATGCTCGGTAATCGCCTCTGCTGCATAACTTGAGCAGCTTGGATAAAAACGACAACGCGGAGCCATCAAAGGGCTCAGCCATCGTTGATAAAAAGCGATTAAACGTAACATGAGCGTTTTACTGTGTCTTGATGCATTTCATTAATGGGTTTAACGCTGCCGACTCAATTCCAGCCAAATCGCATCGATTGATGCGCGCAACTCTCGTCTATTGGCAGTCGCTGCGCCGGGCTTGTTTAACACGACGATATCCAAACCTGCCAAGGCTTGCTGCTGTTCGCGAAACGATTCACGTACAACGCGCTTTATTCTATTACGGTCTACTGCTCGCTTTGCTTTTTTTTTGGCGATAGCCATGCCTATTCGCGCCGTTGGAGACGAGCCGCGATGCGCAAGAACGATCCAATGATGATTGCTCGCGCGCTTATTGCGCTTGAACACTTGCCCAAAATCTGCCGGAGTTAGCAGACGAACGGTACGAGGAAACTTGGATTCGGCAGCCACACAAACGCAAGCACTAAGGCAAAAAGGCGGCTAAAGGCGTTTAAGCGCTTAGGCGAGCTCTACCTTTGCGTCGACGTGCAGCCAATATTGCACGGCCACCTCGAGTAGCTTTACGAGCACGGAAACCATGCGTGCGAGCACGCTTTAGGTTGCTTGGTTGGAATGTTCTTTTCATGACGGCACACTATTGCTGCAAAAACCGCAGCGCTGGCTAACTGAGAACCGACAATTGTAGGTATTTTGAAACCGTTGGTCAATCGTTGTTCATCGATTTTTGCATCTTTATTTACATCAATGTCATTCCCGCAAAGGCGGGAATCCATGCCAGTGGGCTCATCCGATTGGAACCATAGGGATGCAATCTCGATTAATCATGGTTCTCCCCATTTCCACCGGCATTCTTCTAGCCGGCTGTGGGTCTCGGCTGAAACAAAGCCGGGACGACAAAAGGGACAATCCCCGCGCAAGTTTCCGTATCCTCTGGGTAGGTTTTTAGTGGGCGTTTTTTTGTCACTTATGTCGCGCAATGCAACTTACGAAATTTCTTCATTGTGCTTTGCCCAGCACTTGGATAAAGTGCGTTCCCCCCGGCCGATAATCAGCTTATAAAAAAGACTGAAAAAACGGCTCACTTTTTTGTACCAAATGGAGATTCATGTTGTCTGCACCACTGTGGGATCGTTGCCTTTCTCAACTTGAATCTGAACTATCTGAGCAACAGCTCAATACCTGGATCAGACCACTTCAAGCACACCAGGCGCAATCACACCTGAAAATAATGGCCCCCAATCGTTTTGTTTTGGATATGGTTCAAAACAACTTTTATCCTCGTATACAAGAGATTGCGGGTTCATTAGACGAACAAGAGAACATTAAAGTCGATTTAGTGATTGGCACCGGTGGCAGCACAGTGATCGCACGAAGTAACGAAACCACAGCGTCCAAATCTAGAGCAACTGCCACGGGTCCAACCTCCTTCGCTGCACACCCAGTGGCGGTAAAAGAAACCCCTGTTGCCACACGCGAGTCCAACCTTAGTCCTGAGTTTTCATTTGATAGTTTGATTGAGGGTAAGTCGAATCAAATAGGACGCGCAGCAGCGTTGCAGATTGGCAAAAACCCTGGCAAAACGTATAACCCGTTTTTGATTTACGGTGCGTCAGGTTTAGGTAAGACCCATCTCATGCAGGCCATTGGCCACACTATTTTGCGCAACAAACCAGATGCTCGAGTGTTGTATATCAACTCAGAGCGTTATGTCGCCGAGATGGTGTCAGCGCTTCAGCATAGTCGTATGAATCAGTTCAAGGCGTTCTATCGTAGCCTCGATGCCCTGCTGGTTGACGATATTCAGTTTTTTGCCGGCAAAGAACAGACCCAAGAAGAGTTCTTTCATAATTTCAATGCCTTATTTGAGAATGGTCAGCAAATCGTACTCACCTGCGATCGCTACCCTAAGGAGGTAAACGGCTTGGCAGATCGTTTGGTTACGCGTTTTGGCTGGGGTTTAACCGTTGCTGTAGAACCGCCAGAACTAGAAATGCGAGTGGCCATTTTAAATAGTAAAGCTGAGCAAGCGGGCTTCCCGCTGCCTTCAGAGGTCAGCTTCTTTCTGGCTAAACACATACGCTCAAACGTACGTGAACTTGAGGGCGCTATGCGACGAGTCATCGCAACCTCGCAGTTCACCGGCAATCCAATTACGCTTGAATTTGCCAAAGAAGCGCTGAGTGACTTGCTCGCAGTACAAGCAAAGCTTGTTACAGTAGAGAATATTCAGAAAACCGTAGCTGAGTACTATAAGATTCGGCTTGCAGATCTCTCTGCTAAAACCCGCTCTCGATCTATAGCGCGGCCTAGGCAGTTAGCGATGAGTTTGGCCAAGGAACTCACCAGCAAAAGCTTGCCTGAGATCGGACAAGCCTTTGGTGGGCGTGACCACACTACGGTGTTGCACGCATGCAGAAAGATTGCTGAGTTGCGAGAGGCTGACACGGGTATCCGAGAGGATTA
>CALGND010000075.1 GCA_937958675.1 uncultured Granulosicoccaceae bacterium | reverse complement strand
CGCGTTATCGCTGAGCCTATCCGTTCCACGACTAAGCGCCAATGAGAATGCTGAATACTCTACAGGCTTGTAGTTCAGGCCAGTTCGAATGGTCAGCTGCGACGTATCTCGCAAGCTATCGTTATCGTATTCAGTGAGTGTGCCACCCACCTTGATCTGCCCGCTGAGCTTTCTTGTTGTAGAAATATCCACGCCGAATAAAACCGTGGCTTCCGATCTGTCTAGAAGCCTGTTGTCGTAGCTGGTGCTGGCAAGTCTTAATTCAGCCAAGGCCCGCAAATCGGGCGACACCCTTAAAGAGAACACACCGTAAGGCTCTACACTCAAGTAGTTTTGACCGTCGGTTAAAGCAGCCTGGTTAGTGAAGTTTAAGGCATCGAGCGTTAGGCCGAATGAGATATTACCTCTGGCTTGGGCAGCACCATAAGTGCCAAATACATTAAAACCGGTTTGATTAAATTCTACTGCGTCAGTGTTTTCATCCGCGATCCCTCTTGTTAGACGGGTGCCGAGATCTTGATGCTCACTTAACAAAGCCAGACTTGCGCCTGTGCGAAAACGTTTACTTAGCTCAGCAGTGGTTTCAAATCGCAATGAGTGGTCAGCGTAACTGCCTGCTGATACATCGCTATTGTTGTATTCTCCCTTATATTCCGCCTCTATAGAAATCTGGCCGTTCTGCGCGTTAAATAATAATTGAGGTGTGACTCGGAAGTTTGCAGATTCAGTTTCATTATCTGAATCTAGAAATATATTACTATCTGACACATATTCCAAACGAACAGCAGGATAAAAATCCGAGTCGCCTAGTTTCTTAGAAAAGCCAAAATCGTCTTGAGCAAACGACTCCGCCGCGCCAGTTAGACAAGCGCTGAATACGAATAATTTGATGATCGTTTTTTGCATAACCAGTAACCTACAGCACAACAAAGATTGGAAATTGTAAGCAGCGCCTACGTGCAAAATTGAGCATTTGTACTGTTTCCAGAGCGGTTGCCAACTGCAGACGAACTTCTTTAACAATATATCATTTTGCTAAATAAGCCATTCGACCTTTTGTAATATCTAGCGGCATTTCGTTCAATTTATGAAACCATTTCACATTTACCATCCGAGTGTGACCCTTCAAATAGTCAAGCACAAACACTATACGGTGGAGCCTGACGGCCCTAGAGCATCGTGACTAGGAAGATGTGTGATGATTGAGTTTGTACGATACGAGGCGCAGTGCCGTTGGCGTAAGAAAATGGTGTGTGACTACGGCAGCCACGAAAGCCCAGAACAGCATAGGTTCGAATTCAGGATATTGATTGAGCTTAATGCCAATACATACAAACATTAGATGCACAAAACCCGCACATAGTACTGTTTGATTGACTGTTAAACCTGAGTCCAACAATTTATGATGGAAGTGATCTCGACCCGCTTCAAAAATATGGCGCCTTGAGCGTAGTCGACCGACCATTACCGAGATGGTATCAAGTAACGGCAGGCCAAATATCCAGCCAGCTACTACCGGTGACATTGATGGCTCTTCACCTTGGGTCATTCTGATTAAGAACCAAACCAATATTAGGCCCATAAGCATGCTGCCCGAATCACCCATAAACACTTTTGCCCTCGGGATAAACAATCGAGCGTTAAACATGAGAAATGCGGCAATCGCGCCAACGAAAACAGCCATTAATTTTGCTGTGATTAAATCACTATTGATCCAAGCGAGCCAGCACATACCAGTGAAGCTGATAGTGATAATCGTTCCGGCTAAACCATCTACCCCGTCTATCATATTCACCGCATTGATCGCGCCGATGGTACAAACGATGGTGAAGATCAAACTAATAGATCCATGCAGCACTAATGGGCCTGATCCGATTAAATTGCCCACATTACCTATGCTAACAAATGCATAAGCAGCCATAGCTGCAGCTACGGTAGCTTGTGCTAGAAGACGGGATGATGCACGCATGCCGATTCGATCGTCGACGATACCCAGCACAACCATGCAACCGCAAAGTAGTAAAAATATAAGTACTTGAAATTGAGGTACCAGCAACGCGGAAGAAAAGGCAATAGCACAAAACATGGCTGGGCCACCTACCAACGGGATTTCGCCTTCATGATTTTTGCGTTGATCAGGCTTATCGACAATGCCAAACTTTAAGGCCAAGCGTTCGAACACAAAGATCAAGCTCAAGGCGATCGCGAAGGGCAAGACCAAATGTATTGATCGTTCGAGGAATGTCAGTATTGCTAGTTCAAAATCCATGTAAGCATTGTATCTCTTAGCTTAGCGTCCACCATGGGATCTTCCCCGATTGACGTGGTGATATTACCCACATCGTTCACTAAGTCATGTAAAAAAACGTCACCAACCACTACTCTACGCTATGCCAAAACAATAGAAATTACGATTAGCTTGCCCAAGTGGTATTTTCAACACATTCACAAAGACCTCTAAATGGTTAAAAACAACCTTAATTGCAACGATAATTTTATTGCAATCGAGTGGCTGGGAAACGTACTGCGTCTCATTTTTACTAGATCTTGGGGGTTAGCATCTAGTAACAACTAACGAATCACGTTTTGGTAAGTTTGCAAGCGACGTAGAGAGGCCTCAGAGTGTTACACGGCCTAGCCGCCTTGCGCGGCGACAATTTATTGACCATGGCTGATCTCGATGACGAGAGATATCTAGCTAATCGCTCACCCACGATATGCGCTTAGCCATGCCGTACTACCTGACTAAATCGGCCGTGATTTACCTTCTTTGTAATCGTGATAAGCCACCATCAACATGCTTGTATCTGTATCTTTTGGCACCCAACCTAATTCACGCTCTGCCTTGCTGCAATCAAGTACGCAGGTCTCATCTGCAATTAGATACTGCTCCGGATCCATAATCGGTTTGCCGATTTTATCTAACGTGGCTAAGACCAACTTAACCAGGCTGGCAGGCGTAGGTATCAGGAATGATTTACTACCGGCCTCGTCGATCAGCGACTTAAGCAGCTCATTAACGGTCGGTGGATTCGCCGATCCAAGGTTGTAATTCTCGTTTGGAAATCCAGCGTTTACACCTGCGATGCAGGCTTCTGCACAATCTGTGACAGAAATAAACTGATAGTAATTTTTGCCATTACCAATGGTTGGAACTGGCAAGTTGTAATCAATCAGCTTGAATAGCTTTTCTAGAATACCCAACCGGCCATGTCCGATAATTAAGCGTGGGCGGAACAAGGTGATGTTAAAGCCAGATTCGCGGTACTTATCACACAGGATTTCGGTTTGGTACTTAGCTTCGCCATATGGGCCGATTGGCTTACAAGGATGATCTTCGGTGCGTGGGTGGATCTCGGTATGGCCATAAACCATATCGGTGGTGTAGTAGATCATGTTTTTCAGATTGTTCTTCTCCATCCACTGCAACACATTTTCGGTGCCGACATAAAGCGCTTGCCAGAAGTAGTCTTGACGTTCTGCACGGGGAAGTATCGGCACCAAAAGTCTGGCAGCAAAGTGATAAACAATATCATCTTCATCTGGTATGACATCAGCAAATGTCTCAGCCTTCGTGACGTCAATTTTTTTATAGCTTACATTTTCAGATTGATAACTACCAAAATCCTCTGATTTATTCTCATCTAGGATTAAGACCGACTCGCCTTTAGCGATCAGAATTTTAGTCAGTTCGGTACCTAAAAATCCGTCACCACCAAATATAATATGTTTCACTTTTTTGTACTTCCATCTAAAAATCAAAAATTAAATATCTAAGCGCTTTTAGCAACTAGTGCCACACCCAGAAAAATTAGGGTTGTTCCAACAAATTTCCATGCGGTCATCGGCTCACCTAATACGAAATAACCGTAAACCGAGATAAAGACAAACGACAGTCCTAAAAATGGATAGGCGAAACTAATATCCACCTTCGAGAGCACGATCAAATGCGCGCCCATACTGACGACCATTAGTAACAAGCCACCCACCACGTAAGGGCTCATAGCTACCTCTAGCAGCTTTGTCAGCAACGAACGCTCACCAAGCTCCGCGGCACCAATAATCGACATGCCTTTTTTTAAGGTGATTTGCGACAAAAAGTTTGTCAATACTGTAAACAGTATAAGAGGTATCCATCGTTCCATTATTCAAATAGCCTATATAGACGTGTTCTTAAAAATGCGTTCGGGGATTGATTTGATTACCCACATGATGATTCGCCAATAGCCGGGAGCATAAACCACCTCTTTTGACCCTGTGGCAGCCTCGACCACCACTTTGGCAATACGATCCGTGTCCGACCAGAGTATCGCAGGGGTTTTAGGCATGCCTTCTGTCATGGCGCTTTTGAACATACCAGGCTTGACCGTCACCACTCGCACACCCGCACTGGCCAGCCGATTCCGTAGACCTTGGCAATATGCAGTTAATCCCGCCTTACTCGCACCGTATACATAATTGGCCTTTCTACCGCGATCACCTGCTACTGATGTCACCACAAGTATTAGACCAGCTCTTTTTTGCTCAAATTGATTAGCGATTGAGGTCAACATTGCTACCGAGCTCACGAAATTTAAATTGATAGCTTCTAAAGCTGATTCAACTGATTGCTCACAGGCTTGCTGATCCGGAAGGCTACCGTAGAAGAAATACACTTCATCAATGTCATCCAACGCACCGTCGAACTCTTGATGAATACCGATCTCATTAAAATCAATACATTTTGTGTGGACAGTTTTGCTTCGAGATTCTAAATCAGCAGCCTGTACCTGAAGTTTTTCAGCATTCCTTGCAACAAGGGTGATATGCGAGAATTCATCAATGTACTGATCAACAAACTCTCTAGCGAGCGTCGATTGAGATCCTAATACTAAAATGTGCTTTCCATCAGCCACTAACGCGTCTCCAATAGTTAGAAGAAATACCGGGATCAACATACCGCTTGAAATCATCCAGTGCAGGATAACAATGCCTGAAGCTTTCGGCCGACATCAACTTATCTTTGGCTGGGTAGATCGAACCGCCCGCGTTGATGACGAGATGCTCTATATCTTTTAACAGTTTCATTGTTGAGTTTCCACGATTGGAAAAGTCCATTGCTAGACAAATGCCAGGCCGCGGAAACGAGAGCATCCCAGCTGACTCATAAACTCCAAATTCTTTTAATACAGTAAGGAAAGAGCCCATACCGCTTTGCCTAATTTTTGTAAACACTTGATCAAATACTTCGTTCTGATCTAAAGGTAGTATGAACTGGCATTGGTAAAACCCTTTCTTTCCATAGATGTTATTCCAGTTAGCCACCTTATCTAATGGGTAAAAAAACGAATGATACCCCTGGTTAATACCACTCTTATTGCCTTTGTTTTTTGCATAGTAGAGCTTATTAAACGCAGTAACTGAATATTTGTTGAGCAAGTAAGACGGGATTATGCTTGGCGCTGACAGCGATGATTGCGCTTCGTCGTAAGCCAGCTCGCCTGTCTTTGCATGGTTCGCCGAATAAAATAGACCTTTAAACCCTTCCATATCCCCCGACATGCAGTCGATCCATGCCACAGAGTATTGATCCTGCTGGTTAGATATTTTTGATAGCTTTAGGTATTCAAACAATCCAACAAAAGGCTGAGTGGATACTGTCATGTTAGCGCTTTTAATCGCTTGTAGAGATATCGTGATTTGCGTGATGATTCCTGTCAAGCCCATACCACCAATGGTGGCTTTAAACATATCGGGGTTTTCATTTTCACTACATACTAGTTCCTGACCATCAGTACGAAGTAGTTTGAATTGTTTTACATGGTGGCCAAAAGTCCCTTTGCAGTGATGGTTTTTTCCGTGTACATCGTTAGCTAATGCGCCACCCAAAGTGGCATATGAGGTTCCAGGTGTCACACTTAAAAACCACCCCTTTGGCACGGTTAGCCTTAATAACTGATCCAAGGTAACACCGGGCTCCGCCGTGACTACGCCGGTATCAACATCGAAAGAGATAAAGTGTCTTAGTTGCTGAGTATCAATCAGCTTGCCATCGGTGTTAATGCAGCTATCGCCGTAGGATCTGCCTGCACCATAGGCCAGTACACTGTTAGCTGCGCCTGTGGTGCTCGTAGGCAGATCCGCAACCCATTGCGGGACCTTAGCAGACTGTTCTACTTCAGGTATATAGGCCCACGATCTATACAACTGCCGGCCCCCAAAGTGGGAATTTAGCCAGTGCTACTATCGCGACGACGGTTAGTAGCGTAAATAGACTTACTCGGTCTTTCAAAGCAAATAGGATGGGGTCTTCGTTTAACAGTCCGCGCCAGGCCTTAATCCAGATTCGGCCTACCCAATACATAAGTGCTGGGCACACAAACCAAAGAATCTCAGGATGTGCATACATCTGCGAAACCTTTTCACTATCAATATACAAAGCCACGACCAAGATTGATATATAGGCAGTAGACACACCGGTGGCTAACAATACCGGAAGATCTGTGGTCAGATAACCGCGCCCTGTGGCCTCAGATGCTCCTGTTTTTTCTAGGTTGATAAGCTCAGCTACGCGCTTAGCGGTCGCCAAACTAAAAAAGACAAACATCGAAAATGCTAACAACCAAAAAGACCAAACTGCTGATATCGCTACCGTACCGATTACTACCCTGATGGTATGCAATGCTGCCAATATACTTACGTCAATTAATATTATTTGTTTTAATCGGAACGAATACGCGAGCGTGATTGCTAAATATACGAACAAGGCCACTACAGTTAGACCATTTAAGAAATAGCAACAAATTAAAAACAGCAATCCCGTTGTAAATAGTGCAATGAAACCAGCAAATATGGATACGTTGCCGCTGGCCATCATACGGGCTGATTTGGATATATGGGTTCTATCGGCCTGAATATCCAACATATCATTTAGAATATACGTGCAAGAGGCCAAAAGGCACATCGCAAAGAATGCCGTAAAAAGCTGGAACAACTCGGTCGGATCACCAATTTGTCGGTCCAATAGATAGGGCACGAAAATCAGAGCATTTTTAGCCCACTGATGAACGCGAAGCAACTTTGCATAAGCTACCAAACCGGTTTTCTTTTCTGAGAAAACTTGCTTTAAAATGATGGCTGAGTTCGACGCTGATTTTTGAATACCGTTTGGGGTCGACACTGCCATCGCAGAGCGAGCGTGTGGCCAAATTTTTAGATCGTCTTTATCATTGCCAATGTAGTCGAACCCACCCTCGCCGTATTGTTCAAGCAGCCACTGTAATTTGTTATCGCCAGTTAGATTAACTTGCTCTGATGACCCTGCAACCTTATCGAAATGCCCACAATCTTCGCTAATACTATTCGCTAAGCTTTGATGCGCCCCCGTGACGAGCACTATCTCTCTGTCTGAACTCTGTGATTCGATAAAATCAACGACGTCAGCGTTATAAGGAAAACTCTTTCCAACGAAACTTACTCGTTGAGCGCACATTGCCTTGAGATAGCTCTTGCCGCGGAATACCCAGAATGGTACGAACAGCAACGATAACGGACGCTCCTTCATCAGCAACACGAGGCATTCGAGCAACGTATCGGTACGAAGGAGAGTTCCGTCCAAATCAACGCATAGTGGAACTGCTCGGTCCAGTGTGGCAGACATAATTAAGAGTGAGTAAAATTTCGAGTGGATATATCGCGATCATTTTACGCTCATGCTCTTTATAAATCATGAAATGAGTCACATACCATCAACAGGGACAAGTGCGTAAGATTACCTATTACGCTCAAAAGCGAAGTGACAAGATTGTGACATCCCGCACAACACCCTCGATCGTGTGCTGGGAACAGCAACTTAGTCTCTCGAGTACAAATCCTCATAACGCACAATATCGTCTTCGCCTAGATAAGTGCCGGTTTGCACTTCAATCAAAACCATTGGTAATTTGCCAGGATTCTCCATGCGATGACGAGAACCCAACGGAATGTATACAGATTGGTTTTCAGTTATCAACTGCACGGAATCGTCAATAGTGATGCGCGCCGTACCGCTAACAACAACCCAATGCTCGGCTCGATGCATATGGCTCTGCAGCGATAGAATGCCGCCAGGTTTCACAACGATTTTTTTAACTTGGTAACGATCGTCAATCGCCAAGGTTTCAAACCACCCCCAAGGCCGATGATCCTTAGGAAAGCGTTCAGCCTGTTGAACGTTATTGAGTTTAAGAGTAGCTACTGCATCTTTAACTTGTTGGGCTTTGGAAGAATCGGCCACTAGCACTGCATCCTGCATGGCCACAACAATGGTGTTCTCAAGACCGATACCAACTACTTGCAATGCGTCATTCTCTGAACGCAACAACGTATCGTTGCAATCAATCGCAATGGCTTGCCCGTTTAACGATACGCCCTGCTCGTCTTGTTCAGATTCGCGCCATACTGCATCCCAGCCACCCATATCAGACCACAGCCCTTCATACGGAACCACCGAAACATTATTGGCTCGCTCCATAATCGCGTAATCGATGGATACAGATTCAACCTCATTCCATGCATCTGGATCTAACCTGAAAAAATCGAGATCAGGCTTAGCGCCATCTACGGCGGCCTGTACAAACGGCAGCATTTCAGGCTGATAACTATCGAACGCTTTTAGAATTGCCGGTATTGAGAATAGGAATATACCTGCGTTCCACAGGTGGCGACCGCTGGCCAGCATGCTCTGCGCATCTAGCAAATTAGGTTTTTCTCTAAAGCTTGCCAACTTAACAACTGGCGCTAATTCAGGCGTTGCAAGTTCTAGCCATCCATAACCAGTCTCGGCTCGGTCGGGTTTAATACCAAAGGTTACTAGTTCCCCATCTGAGGCTGCACTTAAGCCATTATCAACAGCTGTCGCAAACAGCGCTTTATCCGGCATGACGTGATCAGCAGGTGAAAGTAGCAAATACGCTTCTGGGTCGTGTTTTTGAATCCAAAGAGCAGCCGCCAGTACAGCAGGCGCTGTATTTCGGCCATCGGGTTCAACCACAATTGTTGCGCCCTCCACCCCTTGTTGTTGCAATTGCTCGGCAACGATGAATCTAAAATCGTTACCAGTGACAACAATGGGCGGTGCGAAATCTACACCACTCAAGCGCGCTAGCGTAGCTTGAAAAAGGGATATCTCGCCCGCAAGCGGCACAAATTGCTTGGGATAGTGCTTTCTGGACAAAGGCCAAAGCCGTGTGCCAGAACCGCCACAAAGTATGACTGGATAAACGCGCTTGGAAATCATTATTCGAACAACACTATTCGGTTGATGTGCATTCTACTGTAGTGATCACGACACCGTTGGTAAATCAATCGTTGGGGCATAGAGCAAAAGCGAATAATCATGTCATGGTCAAAATACCAACTCACTCACTCTATCCTTGTGCTAAATATCTACTGCGGGTTTGGATAAAACTGACTTGACAGAAAATCGACCACATTGCTTGGCGTACCCGCATTCGGCCAAAACATATCCGCAAAGCGCGATCTACAAAAGCGGACCGGGTTCACAGAACTCTCGATCATAACGATGAGCACGGCATTGGCGCTAATTATTCGCCTTACGGGGTCGATTTACTAGGGATCAGGAAGAACCAAAATTCCGTTAACTTTTAGATAAACCATGCCACAACAAGCACACAAACAGACTGAGAGCTCAGAGCAGCTCGCCAACGAGATCGTGTTACGCGACCTTGCGTTTATTGCGGAGTCGTTAACTGAAGAATTCAAACTAGCCAGCGGCAAAACCATCCTTATCACTGGTGGCGCTGGGTTCTTGGGCTATTACATGGTCCAAGCACTAATCACTTGGAACGAAGCCAATCCTAATTTAGCCCCTATCACGGGTGTGATCTCCGACTCATTTGCTAGAGGCGAGCCTGAATGGCTTACCGCCTTGAGTGACTGTAACGAACTGAACATCTTGCAACACGATATTACCCAACCGCTAACAAGCGAAATGCTCACGGCAGATTTTATAGTCCACGCCGCGTCCA
>CALGND010000074.1 GCA_937958675.1 uncultured Granulosicoccaceae bacterium | reverse complement strand
ATTTTATATTTAATGGCACTACTAAAGTTAGGGTATGAGCCGCACATCAAGCTCTAGCCGGCGCGAAACCAATTGTACGAACAATCATCGAGCCACATTACTAAGCGACCTGCGTAAGCGAGCCTCCACCTACTTTGGAATATATTCCGGAACGCCGCGCCGTCACACCTTCGTGGGAAAGGTAGTACTACCCTTTGACCTTGACAACCGATGCTGTGTTTTTATTGATAACGCTTGATATCTGAGCGGGACTGCCGCAACCCTGGCGATCAGAGCCTTCACCAGCATCACTATCCGAGCCGTTACCCGCTTCTTTCTGCTCGCCCTCTACTGCTTGGCGATCGCAATCATCACCCAAGACAGTGCCAGCAAATGATGATGCGGTACCAGCCAATAAAAGTGCAGCGCCATCACGCAATATCGTACGACGACCTTCGCGAGTTTGCACGACGATTTCGTCTTCGCCGTTGCCTTGATCTTTGCCTTTAATATCCTTAACCATTGGATCTCCTACGCAAATCGATAATCAATGAGATTTTATTCTAGCAAATTTACTACGTTTTCAAGAATCAATTGCTTACACAGTGCTAAACGCTGTGCTTGAGTGATCGCGGGGATGGCCAAACATTCAAACTTTTGATCATTTTGACCTAGTATCCACTGGGTTGCAGCCCCAAGCGGGTCAGTAAAATGCAGGATCTTACCGAACAAACGCAGCTTTACGGCATCACCGCTTCGCCACAGATTCAAAACATTTTGATTATTCACTGACAACACGCTTTGATCAGTTAATTGGCTACACACTGATTCGTTCGTCGCCTGTAAAGTGGGATCGGCAAGTGAGTCTAGGGCTAATTTATCTTGCAGTTGCTCAAACGCTTCCGCAATGAGCCCACCATCCACACTTGTAGTCTTTGGAATACCATCTGCCAAATTGATAGATTCGTTTCTACGTGTCGTTAGAGATTCTACAGAGCGCCGCAAGCCAGTATTACATGACGCCATGAGCTCAAGCTGCTGCTGTAATAGATCTTTATAGGTAGCCGTATAAATGCCAATGGTGATGTGCAACGATGCATCATCACCAGTCGCTACAGCATCGTGCATCATTCCTCGTGGAATATACAAGGTATCCCCAGGCTCTAAGATTATCTCTTCAGTTAAATCACCCGCCTTATGCACTGCCTTATCAAACCGTTCATTGCTAAACGGCAGTGTTACACCGTTGGTATAAAATCGAAATGTTTTGCAACCAG
Organism: uncultured Granulosicoccaceae bacterium; assembly: GCA_937958675.1. Classification (GTDB taxonomy): domain Bacteria; phylum Pseudomonadota; class Gammaproteobacteria; order Granulosicoccales; family Granulosicoccaceae; genus Granulosicoccus. Next base: position 51,041 of record CALGND010000074.1, on the reverse strand, counting down.
ACACCTGCACGATCATGACATCGTGTGAATCGTAATGTGCATTAAATCCTTGCTGGGTGGCTGGAGATAAATAAACGTTTGCAAGGCACGGCAGCTTGAGAGTAGATTGCAACGCTCTGCACAACGCGTGCAACTGCGGAAAATAGTCGTGTGCTTGAGACCAAACTACAGTAGCACCCTCTGCATGCAGCTGCGCAGCTTTATCGGACAACAACTTTTGATTGCCATCAGTATAAGAATCAGGGCTGTGCGATTGACCAGACTGGGTTAGCTGGACCGTGGGAAAATAGAGCTGATTAGTAACAAGCGATTCAAGCAGTAGCTGCTTAGTAATTACATCGGCAAAGAGCGCAGAATTTGCTCGGCTGATATGCAGTGGCTGTTGCTCCCAATAGTCGGCGAAAAATGCCTCGGCGCTAATGGGAGAAAGTATGCGATTATCGGTAGCCATAGCTTAATATGGTTCGATTTTTTGCGGAAAGTTCACTATTGGGTCAGCAGTGCTGATCAACAGTTTTATCTAGCCAATTGAGAGTCCCTTCTCAATCGCACTGCTTAACTACTAACTTGTTCTTGCTGCAGCTAATATGTCATTAAAGGTTTTACTTGGGCGCATCACTTGCTTACACAACTCCGGATCGGCATAAAAGTACCCACCAGTGTCAACAGACTTACCTTGCACAGCATTGAGCTCGTCAACAATCGTTTTCTCTTGCTTGCTGAGCTGCTCAAACAATGGCTTGAACTGAGCCGCAAGGCCAGAATCATCAGTTTGTTTAGCCAACTCATCAGCCCAATATAAACAAAGATAAAAATGGCTACCGCGATTATCTAGCTGGCCCACTTTGCGCTGAGGGCTCTTGTTGTTTTCAAGCAAGCGACCAGTAGCTGAATCCAATGTAGTGGCTAAAATCTTGGCTTGATCGTTATTGTTCTTGATACCCACGTCTTCGATCGACACAGCCAAGGCTAAAAATTCGCCCAAGGAATCCCAGCGTAAATGATTCTCTTCCAATAGCTGCTGTACGTGCTTTGGAGCTGAACCACCAGCGCCTGTTTCAAACAATCCACCGCCTGCCATCAACGGCACAATCGATAGCATCTTTGCACTGGTGCCTAGCTCAAGAATTGGAAACAGATCAGTTAAGTAATCTCGCAGAATATTTCCGGTAGCTGAGATTGTATCGGTACCACGCGCAACACGTTCAAGTGTATATCGCATAGCTCGAACCTGAGACATGATTTGGATATCGAGCCCGGTAGTATCGTGATCTTGCAGGTATAGCTCTACCTTATCGATAAGTTCACTTTCGTGAGGTCGGTATCGGTCTAACCAAAATACAACAGGCGTATCAGATTCACGTGCACGCCTGACCGCCAACTTAACCCAGTCGCGTATAGGCGCATCTTTAACCTGACACATGCGCATGATGTCGCCTTGTTCAACAGTTTGTTCTAGCAACACCTCTCCAGAGCTTTCGTCAGTTATGCGTACTAAACCATCTTCAGCTGCTTCAAATGTTTTATCGTGCGATCCATACTCTTCAGCCTTCTGAGCCATCAAACCGACATTCGGCACAGTACCCATTGTGGTTGGATCAAAGTTTCCATGCCACTTACAAAAGTTGATAATTTCTTGATAGATGCGGGCAAACGTTGACTCAGGAATAACCGCTTTACAATCATAAAGCTTGTCATCACCACCCCACATCTGCCCACCGGTACGAATCATGGCGGGCATAGACGCATCAACGATCACATCACTGGGCGAATGAAAATTAGTGATACCTTTGGAAGAATCGACCATGGCAAGCCGAGGACGCCGTACTCTACAAGCTTGTAAATCAGTTTCAATCTCCTCGCGCTGTGAAGTTGGCAAATCTTCAATCTTTTGGTACAGATCAGCCATACCATTATTGACATTGATACCCAGCTCATCAAAAAGGGCACCATGTTTATCAAAAGCATCTTTGTAATAGGTTCTGACCGCATGACCAAATACAATCGGATGCGATACTTTCATCATGGTGGCTTTAACATGCAAAGAAAACAGAATGCCAGACTCTCTGCAGTCTTCCATTTCACGCTCATAAAAATCGCATAGGGCCTTTTTACTCATAAACATGAGATCAATCACTTCTTTATCCTGAAGCTCGATTCCTGTTTTTAGATCCATGCTATTACCGGAGCCTCCCACCAACTCCATTTTGACGGTACGTGCTTTATCCAGAGTCATGGATTTTTCACCATGGTAAAAATCGCCACTATGCATATGGGATACGTGCGTGCGCGACCATTGCTTCCACTCGCCCATGGAATGAGGATGCTTTTTAGCGTAATTTTTTACAGCCTTTGGCGCTCGACGATCAGAGTTACCCTCACGCAGCACAGGGTTAACTGCGCTACCTAGGGCTCTGCCATAACGAACGCGTATATCTTTTTCTTCGTCGGTTTGAGGGTCATCTGGAAAATCAGGCAGTGGATAGCCCTTTCCTTGTAACTCGGCAATACATAACTTCAGCTGCTGAACGGATGCGCTGATGTTAGGCAATTTAATAATATTGGCACTTGGGTCCTGAGTTAGCGCACCCAGTTCTGCAAGATTGTTGGGGACTTTCTGCTCATCACTAAGAAAATCCGGAAATTCAGCAAGCACCCGCGCGGCCACCGAGATATCGCGTAGCTCTACATCTATGCCAGCAGCGGCGGTAAATGTACGAATAATCGGGAGCAAAGAAGCAGTTGCGAGCAGAGGGGCTTCGTCAGTGAGTGTGTAAATTATCTTCTGTTTTTTGTCTGACATACCTATTTTATCCCCACCTGATTATCTAAAACCCTATTTTATCAGTATAAACACTCGCCTGCGCCTCTACCGCCGTATTCACAACTGTTGTATGGCTTTTGTCCACTCGACAGTGACCATAAGAGTGGCGCCCGTGTAGAAGTTATTTACCCAAGCCAACATTACTGCTGCCATTTTACCCCCTCCATTACTGCTAAGGCTGCGGCATCAGCTGTACCCAACAAATCTCATCCACAGTCGGCCGCAAGCTTAATGTATTCAAACAGATACTTAGATACCTCGCAGCCTCTCTAGTGGATTTGGAACTAACGTTAGATATTACTGTGGACATTTAGTTCGACCTTTTGCTCCAGTCCAAGAAATAAGGGGCGCTTTTACAGTTGGTAAAAACGCAGAATTGGCATCTGCCTCTGCTCAGCGGTCAGCTCACCTTTACGCAGATCAGTGGCCATACAAGAAATAGCGCTTACGTTAAGCTCACCTAACTTGCCCTCTATACTGCGGTGAATATGACCACAGTAAATTCCACTTATTTGATGATGCTCGCTGAGTAGATCACGCAGCTTGTCAACCTCTTGCCAGTTTTCAAACTGAAACGGATCAGGAATAGCAGCCACTTCAAATGGCGTGTGATGCATAAACACAGCAGTGGGTTTTAACGGCTCAGCTGCCAACATAGCGCTTAGATGTTCGAACCGAGCATCCCCCAATAAGCCCTTGTTACTGTCATCACTCAAGGTATCCAACACAATTAGTCTTACCGGAAAACGATCCACGGCATACTGAATAAATTCATCACCTTGGCAAATCGTTTGGCCATCGGCAAAAGCATCGATCAAGGAGGGCCGCTTATCTTTATTACCAGGCATCACAAAATACGGCGCTTTTAGCTCGTCCAGCTGTTGCTTAGCAATGGTATATTCCGCAGCTACACCGTTATGCGTAATATCACCCGTGTGCATAACCACATCAGGTTGCTCCGTGGCTGAATTGATGACATCGATACAGGCACGCAAGTCCGCCGTGCGTTGCGGATGATCAAGCGATATGTGACTATCAGAAATATGTACGATACGCATTATTGTGTCCATTGCGGGCAATGTAGTCGCAGTGTTGCCCGTTAAGTTAATTATAGGATCAAGATCTACGATGAACGATACTCGAGCCTCTTTGGATGATTTAACCCAGCAGTTGTTGGAATTTCGCGATGCACGCGACTGGCGGCAATTTCACTCACTTAAAGATCTAATCCTCTCATTAAGCTTGGAAGCCGGTGAATTACTAGAGCTATCACAGTGGAAGCCAGAAAAACAGTTTGAAGAGGAAGCACTGAACGATGAAAAAATGCAGCAACGGCTCAAGGAAGAATGTGCTGATGTGTTGCTATACCTTTTATTAGTAGCAGAGCGTACCGGCATTGATCTTCAAACGGCAGCCGAACAAAAGCTGGCTGCCAACAATTTGAAATACCCAGTGGAAAAATCGCGTGGCACATCCACTAAGTACACTGAGCTATAAGGCCTTAAGTCTCGTTCTTATAGTGATCCATTAATATTTTAGCGACTTCTGGGCGAGAAAACTCAGCCGGTGGTGCAATACCTTTACCGAGCATTTCACGCACAGCCGTTCCCGATAACAAAACAAAATCATCCTTGTTGTGATCTGGCGCCTCCCGCATCATCACTACCTTATTTAACTTCTTTGAATATGCAGTATGGTCAGCCTTAAAGAGCTCGATCTCTAACGCGCCCGCTGGAATTTGGTCGAAAATTTCTTGCGCTTCAAATGGCTCGTAGTAATCACCCACACCTGCATGATCACGGCCAATAATAAAGTGAGTAGCACCCATGTTCTGACGAAACAAGGCGTGTAGCAATGCTTCGCGCGGGCCGGCATACAACATATCAAAGCCATACCCCGAAATTAACACGGTATTTTTAGGGAAATAATGCTCAACCATTGTGCTGATTGCGGCTTCACGAACATTAGCAGGGATATCACCTGCTTTAAGCTTGCCCAACAACATGTGAATAACCAAGCCATCAGCATCCAAGCGATCCATAGCCAATGTACAAAGCTCTTCGTGAGCACGGTGCATGGGGTTGCGAGTTTGAAACGCTACGATACGTTTCCATCCCATTTTTTCAATATGTTTACGTATCTCGACAGCCGTCTGGAAAGTACCCGGAAAATCAACCTCAAAGTAACTGTAGTTAAGCACCTGAATTGAACCCGATACAGAAACTTTGCCTTGTGCTAAAAATTCAGCAACACCAGGGTGCGCAGAATCAGTTGTGCCAAATACCTTTTGCGCGATCAGATCAATCTCAGCGTCCGTATATTCCTCGATCGCTTCGATTTTCTGTATTGCGATAACCGGGTTGCCAGCAACATTTGGATCCTGCAGTGCAATTGTATCGCCCACTTTTGCAGGAGGCGTCTCTTGCAACAAGTTAAGAACAGGAGTCGGCCAAAATAAACCGTCCGTTGTTTCCATTGTGTTGGCTACCGACATGGCATTGGCTTTGTCCATATAGCCCGTAAGCGGTGTGAAATAACCACCGCCCAACATCACAGCATTACCCGCAGCAGCGGAACTAACAACAACCGAAGGTAGTGAAGAGGATTCTTTCGCTAAGCGAGCTCGGGCCGCATCATCGCTTACAAAAAGCGGATTGAGCTCATCAGCTCCGTGAGGCTTAATTATGTTAACCATGCTTACTGCTGTTCTCCGCTCAAAGCAACTCTAAAAAGGGTAAGTAGGAGCGATTTCCGCATCGCCTCTATCTTCATATTCAAATGTTCGTTTCGCCAATTTATGATATGGCAATTTGTGCTCTTTCATAAATCGATGTACACGTTCTTTCGTCCATCGTGCCAAGGGGTCAAATTTTGATAATTTGACCATCAGAATCAACACGCTGCACTATCGGGCTAACTGGAGAAGCATGATACACCGCTCTGATCCAACATTTGTACAGCGCCAAGACAATATCACCCGGGAATTTCTCAGTAATCAGATAACGCAGCAAACCTGGCGCATCGAGCTGCTCACTGGCTTTTTGTATTTGCTGCCGCAATGGCATAGAAACACCCTAAGCTGGCCGAGAGGGTGTTATACCACCGATACTAGGCTGAGCAAAGCGAAACCCGCCATAGCGCTGGATGGCAGGGTATTGACCTACAATAGGATTAGACTCCCAACTGAGTACAAGCATAGAATATGACAACCCCGACCCCAAGAAAGATTCTAATAACTGGCGTTAGCCGCGGTCTAGGCCGCGCACTGAGCGACGCCTTTACTGCCCAAGGCCATGCTGTGGCTGGATGCGCACGCAGTGCTAAGGACATCGAAAGCATGCAATCGGAATATCCCGATAATTGTGATTTCTCAACAGTCGATTTAGCATCCGATTCCGATACAGGTGAATGGATCAACGCGCTAATAAAACGTTGGGGCACACCCGAGCTTGTCATCAATAACGCAGCCATCATCAACGAGAATATGCCACTCTGGGAAGTGCCCTATTCCGACTTTGTTAATCTTATAAACATTAATATCAATGGAGTGTTTTCCGTCATCCGGCACCTCATGCCTCATCTTATTGAACAACAACACGGAGTTATTGCTAATTTAAGTAGTGGTTGGGGTCGCTCGGTATCGGCCGATGTTGCCTCTTACTGCACCAGTAAATGGGCGATTGAAGGGATGACAAAAGCATTAGCTGAAGATCTCCCACCAGGCATCGCCGCCGTGCCAGTGAACCCAGGGGTAATTAACACCGACATGCTGCAATCGTGCTTTGGAGCATCAGCCGACGACGCACAAGCGGCTGAGCAATGGGCCGAAATAGCAGCGCCGTTTTTTTTAAGTTTAGATAAAGATGATAATGGAAACTCTATGAGCGTGTAGTCTCAGCGCCGCACAGAGCTACATGCCCTTAGGGCTTAAGTGGCGATAAGGTCTCAACAAGCGTTTTAATATGAGCAGGCCCAACCTCACAACAGCCACCAATTATTGTTGCGCCATCCGCAACCCACTGTGTAGCAAACTGAGCATAAGCATCAGGGCCGAGATCAGTGCGTGCTTCCAATAGATCAACCGTTGCGCCAATCTTATTAAAATTTGCATGTATTCCAGTAAATCCATTAGCGTAGGCTCCAACTGGGATACCCGACTCAACGATCAACGGTATCGCTGCACTCACCGCCTCTGGTAACGAGCAATTAATAAACACAGCGTCGGCACCATATTCTTTTAGTAACGGCAATGCATCTTCGACTGGCTCACCGGAACGCAGCTTAGATCCATCACTATCATCAACCGACAACGATACCCATACCTCTTTATCAAATTGAGACATTGCCATCAGCGCACCACGCGCTTGATCAACAGAGGCCATCGTTTCAGCAAGAAAAATATCAACGTAATCGCGTTGTGCCTTACACACCTGCTTATAAACCTCCGCAGCTTGTTCAGCTGGTGGCGATTTGTCTGGTTGATATGAAAAACCTTGAGGCCCAAGCGACCCAGCAACCCTTCCCGACCCGTGACTATCACGCGCATCCACTGCCAATCGGCAAGCCGAGCGCTGTAGATCTTCAAACCGAGCCGACATATTATGGCTCTCCAAGCGATCGGGTAATACCGAGTAAGTATTAGTAGTCGCAATCTGCGCACCTGCATTGAAATAGGCATCGTGTACATCACGCACCCATTGCGGGTTATCCAATAACGCTTGCACTGACCAAAGAGCCGTAGGCTTGCCAGCACGCGCTACAAGCTCTTGCCCCATTCCGCCATCGAGTATTGTGATTGCCATTGGAATACCTGAGAAAATATAGACGCGTAATTTACCTGATTTGAGTGGCTAAAGGTGTTGGATTCAAACAGTTACCCACAGAAATCGAACTTATTGGCGCGTCAGACACTCTCTACATTACATAGCCAACCAGCAGAGTAAACTATGCTTCAGCCAAAATGCCAACCACGTCGCCGAACTTACATAATTCGCCGCGTTAGTCGCGTTAACCTATTCGTCATATCGATTGTGACTTTATTGAGTTTATGCACTGTCGCGATTGCAGACGAAGACAGCAACTCTAACGATACGGCGCCTCTGCCACAATATGTTATAGACATATTTGGCAACCCACCAAAAACGCCTACTGGTCCGCTAAGTGATGAGATCGTCAACGCACTCGAAACAGCCTTTGGTGAAAATCTTGAAACTCTGACATGGGGCGAGGAACAAACAGACGCGGTACAAACCATAGCAGAGTCTGGCGATCCAAGGCTTGCTTGGCTGATTAGCGACATGATGCGCATTTCAACCTCCCAGCCATTGACTCAATTACTGGCAATTTCTTCCGGTAGGTTGTTAAACCTTGAATATGACAAGCCCGACTATTGGCGCGAAACAACCGATCGCTTAATGGCATGGAACATCCCCGCTCCCCCAAACTATTTACACTACAAACGTAATATCTACACAATCATCGAACCGGTGTGGGACAAACTTTTCGTGGAAGGCGATATCGATTGGCGACATGTATCGTGGGGCGGTGTACTCATTGATAATCGCCCATTTGATAAAACGGATGAGCTATGTAACTGTATCCCAGCAGCAGATAACCCTGAAGTGATCTCTGTCAAGGAAGCCACATGGCTTAAGGATGATGATGTCGTTTTTGGCGTAGAAGTTAACGGTGAGTATCGAGCTTATCCTCGACGCATAATGGAAGTACGGGAGATGGTTAACGATACACTAGGTGGGCGGAATTTGGGCATCCCATACTGTACGCTTTGCGGTGCGGCCCAAGCCTACTTTACTGACCAACTACCAGGCATTGACCGACCGGTGCTACGCACATCTGGCCTACTAATACGATCAAACAAAGTCATGTACGACGTCAACACTTACTCAGTTTTTGATACGTTTAAAGGCAACGCTGTAACAGGCCCCTTAGCCGGCAAAAAAGTAGCGCTAACACAAGCCGGTGTTGTAACCGCCAAATGGAAAGACTGGAAAACAGCTCATCCTGAAACAACAGTATTGGCAGAGTCGCTAGCCTTAGGCCGAGATTTTGATTTTCGAAATAATCGAGATGCCAATGGCCCTATATTCCCTATCGGCAATGTCGATCCACGCTTGCCCGTGCAAGAAGATATCGTCGGCCTAATTACAGAGTCGGGCAAACCGATTGCATTTCAACTCAGCAAAGCAACTGATGCCTTAAACGATGGCAAAGCCATTGCGTTTGAGAACATAAGATTAGAGTTAAATGGGGGCGGAGTGCGTGCTGTAGATGCTAACGGCAAAGATCTAGGCGGACACCAAGCATTTTGGTTTGCATGGTCGCAGTTTTACCCAGAAACTGAATTATGGCCTATGTAGACGCGCAACAAACAGAGCAATAAAACTTGTGTTCGTAATAACTATTACACATTCTAAAAATCATGAAGCGACCTAGCTTGATACCACAGGTCGTTAATCGCACTAGCGCGCCAAATTTTATTGCTCACGAGATGACCTTACCCATAGCTCAAACCAAACTAGCAACATTACAAATCCAACAAATAGCTTCATTCAACATTCTTGACTGAGCAATTAATTGACTCACATCGTTACGATGCGATGCACAAACAATGCAGCACTACTGTTATTTGCACCTTAACGGTGCGCGCACAAGCTAGATTGCACCACTGTTGACATCTATGCCGCGGGTTATAGTTTTGATTTAACGCGCTTTAAGAAATAGTTGTTTGTTCGAATTGCTCCATCATGCTTAGTATAAAGGCACGAACTTAATACGGAGCGCGACATGAGCATCTTCAAAAAAATCATTCAATCATTTGAACGTAGTGGACAAAGAAAGACTCTCTATCATCTTCGAACCATGCCAGAGCGACAGCTAATTGATTGCGGATTTTCTCCACAGCTTATATCCGAAGGATTAAAGAGCTGGCCGTGGCGCGCCGAGAGCTCGATAGAAGAGTCGCCTGGCAATGAATACTTGAACACACTAGAGCAACAGCACGTGGAACAACTGCAAAGCTACACAGATTCCGAATTAAGAGATTTGGGAATTTACCGCGGCTCCATCCTAGATTGTGTGCGCAATGGGCGCCCAGGTGTAGAGCGCAGCCAAACGGATGAAGCAGCATGATGCACTCAACTTTGGCGGAAGCCCAATTCACTCACAATGATTCTCACAAAAACACACTAACCTTGGATCAAGCACGAAGCTGGATCGGATGTCGTCTTGTATTGCGAAAGCCATATTTAGGGTTCACACCTGGCCTTACATGCATTGTTTCGTGTGTTGTGGATTTTGGCGAAGGCTGTCTACTCTGGGTATCAAGCTACGACGACCCCAGCGTAGATGTAGACCAATTAAACCTAAACAAAATATTGGAATACTTTCAGCTATCCCCTGCCGCCGTGCAGCTCAGCGCAGTGGAGAGATAGCTATGAAATACTACACACGTCGATTTATCCGCCCTAATGATTTGAATACCAGCAATCGTCTTTTTGGCGGTCAACTACTCAGCTGGATAGACGAAGAGGCCGCAATATATGCAAGCTGCCAGATGAAGCACGATCACGTTGTCACAAAATATATTTCTGAGATTGACTTTAAAACATCAGCACGATTGGGCGATATTCTGGAGATCGGATTAGAGGTGGTAAGTTTTGGTCGAACCTCACTAAACATGAGATGCGAGGTACGTCAAAAGAAATCCCATGCTGCAGTGATTATTGTTGATCGTATTGTATTTGTATCGATAGATAAAAGAGGTAAACCAATCCCTCATGGTCAAATTACTACACGTGAAGAAGATGTTCCGACATTCACACAGAATGAGAAAATCGTAGCCAATATGGCTAGCTAGTGCACGTCCAGAAACAGCCCGTTTCACAGATGGCGCAGGTGCGTGATCTTTCGCCTACTACATCATGGATGTTTAGTCATTCCAAATGACAAAATGTAGTAGGCGAAAGATCTCTAGCTAACTACGCTGCGCTGAAGCGTAAAAAAGACCACCCTCTCGCCAAAACTGAACTTCAATCCCTTCAAGATTAGTTTGTTGGGATCGAATCTCTTCTAACTCATCGGCGTTGGTCGCTACAAACAAGCTCATCGGTTTACCCGATTGCTTGTTATGCAGCTTGACATGTGCTGCAAGCACGCCACTTAGCGAACAATAACGTGAGCCGATGAGTTCATATTTGCTTGCTATTGATTTGGGTAGCACAAGCGAAAACGGCAACTGATGCATAGAGTCATCTAGCATGGCTAATGACCCACCACGAAACTCGGGCTCTAGCCGCGTAGTGTGGTTTAAGGTAACTTCGCGCAAGGTGTGTTCGGTGCGCTCATTCTGTGATACCGAGCTGTACATCCATATTGATTGGCTCAATACCAATCCGCATACTAAACCCGCACCAGCCCATGAGCCCCAACGTTTAACGGGCCATACTAAATTTCGAAAGGCCGATATTGCTAAACTTACCTTGCTTGGCCTTTCGTCTTTCGCCTCAGCATCTTTTGTTACCTGTCTTAGTTGATCCATTTTCTCCGGAGACATCGACAGATTTTGATAGTACTCAACAAGGCGTTGATCTTGATCATTCATTATGATTGTCTCCCTGTACTCTTAACCACGGTCAATTTTTTACTCCCGTGCTGATCAAGATACTTCTTTAGTTTTCCTTTAGCGCGATGTATCTGACTGAGCACAGTACCGCGAGACTGATCCATCAATTCGGCTATCTCTGCAGCCGTGTAACCTTCAAAAACCCACAAAAACAACACTTCCCGATCTACGCGTCGAAGCTCCGCAAGCCCCTGCGCCAATACCAGATCGTAACTAGCGTGATGCGACGGGTCGAAACCCGTCGCATCCAACATCAATTGCTCATCAAATGAATCACTAGGAAATCGCGTTTTGTGCCTAATATCATCGATAAAGAGATTACGCACAACACGAAACAACAACGCTTTATCAGGCTTAGGCCCATGCTTGGCCACCACCTTTAGCCAACCTTCGTGCACTAAGTCCTCAGCCATTTCTGCATGGCCGCACAATGCATGTGCATACCGATATGCAGATTGCAGCAGATCTTCTAGAGATGCAATAGAGTCAGACAAGTGATTTAGCCTGCTTTATGTTCACGTTCGGCGAGCTGATTTATCACATCGATAATGCCTTGGTGGCTTCCGGCTAGCGAGTTACCTGTAAGGTATTTACCATTGACCACTATACTCGGTACACCTGTTATACCGGCTTGTTGAGCACGTGAAATGGAACGCTTAAGCGCAGAGTTTACTGCAAAGGAATTCATCGCATCGATAAACTCTTCGTCACTAACACCCAAGTCAAGCGATTCAACAAATTTTGCAATTTTCTTTTGGCTGCGCAGGCGCTTACCGCCTTTGTGAATTCTGTTGAACGTCTGGTCAAACATGCTATCGGTTATACCGAGCGCTTCGGCTGCGTAGAACATTCGAGAGTGTTGTTCCCAGGAAGGGTTTAATGGCGGCGCTTCACGTACAAAATCAACGTAGTCCGGTTTTGATGCAATCCACTTGTTAATAGTTGGCTCAAAGGCGTAGCAATGCGGGCAACCAAACCAGAAGAACTCTAACACCTCAACACGCGTCTCGTCATTAGTGTGCATTGGCTGATCAATGACCTTATAACCTTGAGCAGCTTGCGCCAACACTTCAGAGGTTGGCCAAAGTACACCCATCGCCGATGCGGTGCCCAAGGCGCCCGCGCCAGCCACGCCTCTTATAAATTGTCTACGACTCACTACGTCCTTCAAGTCCTTATCTGTCTTTTTACTCATAATGTCGTTATTTAACCCCGATTTGTTGGCAACTACATCGCTTATAGTATGCAGTCTTGGATATCTGATCGCAAAAGTCGCCGTGAGTTCACAGGAGCTTAGGGTTTGCAATCGCCTACAGTGCAACAACGAATATCAAGGGCTTTTGATTGCGACATGGCTCTCACATCGCAATCAAAACAGCCGCTCAACCGTTATACGATCATGAGCAAACGAAACAAAAAAGGCGCAAAGCCGAACAAAGCGCAAGAATCAGCAAAAAATACGGACCTTAAGAAGAAGGCCAAGCCCAGTGCCAAAAGCACTAAAAAGCAAGGCGATAGCACCTTACTTAGCCGCCGTAACCTTATTCGGCTTCTAGTGGCAGTACCGGTAGTAGGTGTGGCGGGGGCTGCGATTCACCGGCATGATGTGCAAACCAGAAATATGCACGATTTATCTCAATTGGGCAAAGGCACACCGACGATTGTACAAATACACGACCCAAGCTGCCCACTCTGCCGTCGCTTAATGAAAAACACTCGTACTGCGCTAGAAGATCGCGACAACGTATCCTTTCGAGTCGCCGATGTCACCACTGGAGAAGGCAAACAGTTTCAGCAGAAATACAATGTTCCCAACGTGACGCTACTACTTTTCAACGGCAAGGGAAAACTAGTGGATACTGTGCAGGGTGTTACGCCTGTGGAAGAACTGGTTACGCGCTTTGCAAAGCTCTAACGTCATTCGTCAGAACCGACAACACCGCTAATCAGATTCTGTTGCATCAAACGTTGCTGTAGGTTCCCGCGCGGAACCGAAACACTATCAAGATAATCACTAACATCTTGGGAAAATTGCCGGGCAATTTTAACGGCTTCCTCAGATGAAATAGCATCAAAGGCGACTTCTTGCCCGCAGCGCTTTTGAACCAGTACGTTAATATCTGCTGATATCACAGTAGCAATTTTTGGGTAACCTCCGGTGGTGTGATGGTCAGCTAGCAGGATCGTCGGCACACCTTCACCCGACACCTGAACTGACCCACGCACAATAGGCTCGGATGGAATTGACAGTGCAGCATCAAGCGCTAGATGCTCTCCCTCTAGTCGAACACCCATACGGTCATAGTTATTAGTCAAGCTATAACGACTATTCTTAAACGCCTCTATCGCCTCTGTACGAAACCATCTGTCTTGCGGGCCCATTACCACTCGCATTCTCATGCCACTGGGTATAAAGTCGGGCTGTTCGATTTGTCCTTCGCGATCTTCTCTTATCTCAGCATGCTCAACTACAATTTTCTGGCCTGTTTGTATCGCTCCGCCACCGAATCCAGAGGTCGAATGAGTCGCTGCATGCCCCAACCATTCGTTTGCCACTACATTTCCAGCAAATGCAATGTATGCCCAACTGCCCGCACTTCCCACTCGAACTGACAAGCGCTCACCTTCCCGCAAAGTTAGTATCGTCCAACCATTTGTTTTAGCGCCTGCATGTTCGATCATAAAATCACCGCCCGCTATAGCCAGTGTAATCGAAGCTGATTTACATTCGACAATCAAACCACCAAGCGACACTTCGATAGCAGTTTTATTGGCGATATTACCCAGTGCCGCGTTTGCTGCAGCAAACGCCACACGGTCCATGGGACCCGATGCAGCAACGCCATAACGCAAGTGTCCAGGGCGGCCACCATCTTGCAGCGTAACTAATGCGCCAGCAAAATGGACGGCTAACGTAGCATCACTCATTATCAGATGCCTCGAGTAATTCGTTGTAGCTGTCGAGACTAATTCTTTCAAATACCACCTCATCACCCACATCAAATAAAAACGGGCGATCCGGCTCGTTAAGCAATATTGGTGTAGGCGAGCGGCCAATGATCGACCAACCCGTTGGCATCTTTAGAGTAGTCACCAGGCATTGTGTGCCTGCAATCATTACACACCCGGCCGGAATATCTCGAACCGCTGCTAATTTGCGCGGCACCTGAATACTTGCATCAACTCCCCCCAAGTACGCATAACCAGGCACAAACCCATACATCAACACTTTATAATCACTAGCCAGATGAGCCTTAATCACGGCGTCAGCGCTTAAGCCAGTGGCGTTTGCTACCGCATCAAGATCAAAATCGAATGGCTTTTCATAACAGACCTGCACAATACGTTTGGCAGCTTTATCTGATGTATGTTGCGTGTCTATTTTTAGTCGACGAAGTGCTTTTTCAAGTTGGACATGATCTGTCTCCACAGGGTCGAAACTGACTAACAAGTTAATCAATGCCGGTACAACCTCGATCACACCCACTGGCATGGCTTGCGTAATGGCTCGATCAAGGGCAACGATTGCCTCATGCACCTCATCGCTAAGTTCTTCCGCAAGCGTTACAAGCAACGCGTGATCAGCCACAGCTGTGTATCGAGCTTCCATTAGCATGGCTTATATCACTTAGCTTCAACAAAACTTGTGACGTCAAAACCCGCCACCGTTAAACGCGTTCGTATTTCTCTAGCCATAGCAACTGCGTGTTCGCTATCGCCGTGTACACAAATAGATTGCGCATCCAGCTTGATTGGGTTTCCATCTATAACCGGCATCAACCCGGTTTGCAAATATTTCAAAAGTCTATCAGCCGCTTCCTTCGCATCGTGTATCATCGCGCCTTTCTGATCACGCGGCACTAGTTGCCCGGACGATAGATAACCTCTATCTGCAAAAATTTCCGAGTAAACCGGCATGTTGGCAGCACGCGCTGCTTGCTCTGATTGCGTGCCTGAAATCGCCAGCATCGCCAGCTCACTATCTATCGATTGAACAACCGCAACAATGGCATCAGCTACATCTCTATCACGTGCCGCCAGATTGCCTAAAGCGCCATGCGGTTTTACATAAGCTACTTTTGAACCTGTTAATTTAGACATTGCCATGAGTGCACCAATCTGTGCAGCGCACATTCGGCCTATCTCTAGCGGCGACATGGGTATTAAACGCCTGCCGAAACCTTCTCGATCGTTAAAACCGGGGTGCGCCCCAACGACAACATTATTCTCGGCGGCAAGCGTGAGTGTTTTGAACATCGTCTCGGGGTCACTAGCATGGCCACCACAAGCAACATTGGCGGAGGTGACGATAGACAGCATGGCGCTGTCATCACCCATACCCCAAGGGCCGAAGCTTTCTCCTAGGTCGGAGTTGAGATCGATGCGTTTGCTTGACATTATTGGTCCTCAAGAGCCTTACGCGGTTAAGTGTACGTCACTCCACTTCAAAGCGCAGGATACTTTAGCCAATCTTGCGCTACCGGCAGCCTGGCCGGAACTTAGACCCCTGATCATTTTAATTCTAGTTTTTGATAGAATTCATCGACAGTCAATGAAGCTAACTTCGGGAATAACTATGATACATGTCATCGCCACTATTACCACTAAGCCCGGCAAGCGAAAAGAAGTTCTAGCAGAATTTAATAAGCTGATAGCAACCGTATTGGAGGAAGAAGGCTGTATTGAATACGGGCCCACTATTGACGCAACTGACGCCCCAAGCAGCCAAACACCAGTCGGTGAAGACACATTCGTTGTTGTAGAAAAATGGTCAGCACTCAGCACCTTGGATGCACACAGTAAGTCATCCCACATGCGCGACTACGGGGAAAGGGTTGGACATCTTATTGATGAGCGTACAATTCATATTCTTGCACCAACAACTTGAGCCACCACCGATTCCTCTTCGAATTCTGCTCTTGGTTTTTTCGCCTAGATAGCCGCACTAGACATTCGCTAAGGGTAATAAGCTATAGCTTCTCAAAAATCCCGATCAATAGGGTTGTGAACCTAGGCGGTATGGCGATAGTAAAAAGTGACATTAACTGCCCAGTGATTGTCACAAACTAACATTAACAACTACGCTTTTTGCCACTATTTGCGATTTGGAACACAGTGCGCATGGGCTAATCTGCCGCCATCGCACTTACACCAACACGGAATGTTGGGCCAGAGTTCGCAGGGGACAAAATGATAATAAAAGAGCGAGATGCAACAAAAAACAGAATCGCCTATCTAGAGAACTACGAAGCACCTGGCATGGATTCGATTCAGCGCCAGGGGTTGATACAAGCTGCCGCACGTTTACGAGCGGATTGTACCAAAGGCAATGCGTGTCGCCAGATAGATTCCTACTTTGCAGAGAGTAAAGATTGGTTAGTCATCCATGATTTGCGTTTGCAGCACGCACAGCAGATCATACAAATAAACCATTTATTGATCAGCAGCGAACTAAAATTTTATATCGTTGACTCACGGTATCTAAAAAA
Organism: uncultured Granulosicoccaceae bacterium; assembly: GCA_937958675.1. Classification (GTDB taxonomy): domain Bacteria; phylum Pseudomonadota; class Gammaproteobacteria; order Granulosicoccales; family Granulosicoccaceae; genus Granulosicoccus. Next base: position 34,087 of record CALGND010000074.1, on the reverse strand, counting down.
TGGGCTTAAACTAAACGAAAACGGGCAGTGTTGGGTTCAGAGTGGAAGCCACAGCAAACCCACTGCTTCACCTTTGAATAAGCTGAACAGAGACATTCGCATACTGCGCGATATCATAAAAAAAGCGAAGGAGCTGCCACGGTTCCTAGGGATATCACCCACGATTAGTGTAGAAGGATATATTCTGACAAACCCGGCGCTGAAAAGCCACAAACCACCTTCTAGTGTTCTGGACTCATCCGCAGTTATAGCATCAGACATGCTATTTGCCTCGGTATGGGAGAAGCGCCAAAGCTGGATCCGAAGCAAGGTAATTAGTGTTGATGCAGATAGTTTGTATAATCTTTCGCAAGCACTGTTATCTCTACATATTCCTGCGGTCTCGACGAAACTGATGGACGTGAACCTAAGGCACTACAAGCACCCTGAGGATCAAAAGCAAGACACCTCACATTGCGCGCACTGCGGCGAACCGGTTACCGGGTACGCAAGAGAAGAATGCTTCAGACACATCGGCATTTTCCGTGGCTTATTTTTATGTGTAGTCTGTCAGGCAGCAGCTCAGAATCAAGGCTGACGTGCAGCGGCGCCGCTGTTGAAATTCTTGTTGATCCATAACTCAGCACTGAGAGCGCTTCAATAGATTACGTTACAACGTCAGGTGTAGTGGCGGAAAACTGTTTTTGCTGGCCGGAACGCGACAGTGTTATTGCTGGCCTGCCTTTGTGTTAGTGAAACCATCAATACGATCAAGCAAGTAATCCACTCGTAAGGCATTGCTCATTGGCAGTAGATCCTCTGACTCTTTAGCGCTCAGGTTCAGGTATTCCAGTATTCCCAACACCATTGCTGCATCGCTATCACTACGTTTTACCATCTCGCTCTTGAAGTGCCAAGCCATGTCGTTGGTGTGCGTCATCCAGGCCTGAAAACCATTGATTAGGTCTGTTTTTTCTCCTTGCGACACTCTATCTATCGCAGTCGGTATTGCTTCTAGTTGCAACTGGAAATCATCGGGCGTGATTTCTACATTGCTAATGCGTACCGCACAACGTATTAACGTTTTCACCATCGCCTGATTTTGGCTTTGCAGCTGATCCTCACTCCATGTATCTGGCTTTATAAAGAACCCATAACTACCGACCTGTGGACTACGAGCAAGCACAACAGGCATGGCAGCGTAAGACCCAGATTGTTGACGCGCTAATGCTGTGGCGTGTAACGAGCGCGGAAGCTCAACTGTTTGAACCGCGCCAGGTATTGGCATGGTGCTACTGATTAATGGAACCCAATTTGCCTTATCTGGAATATCAGCACAGCGCTCATGATACTGCACCCCTTTCGCGTTTAAACCAACCACGGCGGGGCTTTGCCCATACACTAACTGCGGAAGAGCTGGCGCATATTTGATATTTTTCATATCATCAACTCTGAACAGCTGAAATACATAATCAGTTTGACTAGCAGTAGGATCCAATGCTGTAATAACCACGCCGTAGTCCGCATTAGGAATATTTATCCAACGTTGATCGTAGGCAAAACTTTGAGGGTTTGCTTCAACCGATGGCCAAGTATCACCACCACTGAGTAGCAAGCGACGATTAATAACCCGAAGCCGAAGTCGCGCCTGAGGACCGGCAACCAACTGCTCGGCTTTCGTCAATTCTCCGAAAGTGACTCGTACGTTATAGGTACCAGGCCGATCTGTGAGTACTGCTGCAAAGCGGCCCGTTTCCAAATCATCCTGTATAGCAAAATCATGCATAAACCAATTCACCGGATCAGCCTGATGATGACTAAGATCGAAAGGGTCGAGCAAACTGACCATACCCTTTTCGGAATGCACTACTCTGTTTATCGACCACGACTCCTTATTTTCGTTATCGTTTGATTTCGTCACCTCTGGTGTACTGCCACAAGCAGACAATACTAACAACAACAAAATCGCAACAATATTGCAAAAATCGTATCGTCGTAATTCGTCAGTGTAAAAATAATTTCTCATCACTCATTCTCAATTCGAAAAACCCCCGTAACCCTATTGCTTTACAGGTTAATCAGATCGCTATGTGCAGCGGCTGAATGGTTCCTTCCTTATCCGTTCTAGCGGCGACCGTCAGGATTAATTGAGAAGATAGGGGAAATTAGCCGTTTTTCTTGTCCATAGCATCCAACTTGAACACCTCGATCTCGCCCATACGGCCTTGGAGCTTGTAACGACCCGCTGCGACACAGTTAAATTCTGGCCCAAGACTGCTCGCCGTATCACCGCTAACCAGGATCGAAACATCCGTTCCAATAGGATAAACCTCTTTACCCAATTGCTCGAGCCGCTGACCGATGTTAACGGTGTCACCAATCATGGTGTAGTTAAGCCGACCCGGCGCGCCGATGTTGCCAACGGTTGCTACGCCGGTGTGAATGCCGATACGAATACCTACAGGGGGATCGCCAATCATTATCCGTCGCTCGTTGTCTTCCTGGATAGCGGCAGCGATAGCGCAGGCCGCTCGACATGCACGTTCCGCACTATCGCTCTGGCTGTCCGGCGCGCCCCAGAACGCCATCACAGCATCGCCGATGAACTTATCGATGGTGCCATCTTCGTTCTCTATACAATCGGCAATCAAGGAAAAATGATGATTAACGAAGGCTGCAACCTCAGGTGCCAACATGCCTTCCGACACCGCTGAAAATCCAACCATGTCGGTAAACATGATAGTGACTTCGCGCGCATCAGAAAACGTTTCGATCACTTCGCCCTCTTTGATAAGACGCGCAACGATTTTTTTCGGTACGTAAAGCTCGAACCAACGCAGCGCTCTGAGCATTGAGTTGAAAGCGATCGACTGGTTGTTGAGTTCGCGCAACATGCTACCCGGTAGCTCGTCAATCTTAGAGACATCTAGATCGCCGACACGACTCGCAGCTCCTGAAAAACGCACGATAGGGCGGGCTATTCGGCGTCCAAGTGTGATTGCTGCAATCAAGGAAACAATAAGAGCGGCGATGCCGGCAAACAAAGCCGCGATCATCCGCTCAACCTCTTTGCCGTAGTCATCGGCCTGAAAATAAGTACCAACGATCATCGCATTCGGGCCAAATCCGGCAAGCCTGCGGTATACGAATGCATAGCTATCATTAAATATCTCAAGCACATGACCATCAGTACCAGCAGGTAAATTGAGGATTAGCTCGCGCCGCCCTTCACGTTGCCAGATCGATGCAAGAACAGGATCGCCGAATTCATCTAAGTTCGGTAGCGGTCGCTCAGGTGAACGTTCCGGGTAGCCACTCATCATTAGCCAATGTGCTAGAACGTAATCACGCCCATACAGAATGAAACGATTTCCATCGGTATCAAGCCCCTCCTCGCTAATAAAACTAGACATCTGTTGAACAGACACAACGGCAACAATGACACCAAGGGTTACACCATTACGTTTTACTGGGTGGATTCGATTAAGGTAGGTTTTTTGGAATTGTTCACGCCAAATCGGCGGGTTCCACTCCGCCTCCCCTGACACATCCTCCATGTTATTGCGCACAATGGAGTCTTCCGAATAATCGAATAGACTCAAACCAACTTCGTTGCTATCAGCATCTCGGCCAGCAGCGAAAGCTTGCAGATCGCGATCGATAAACATGACCGCCTCAATCTGTGGCACACCAGCCAGAGCGCCGATCAACATCGGGCCAAACTGCTCGTGATCGGTAGGATCAATCTCGTTACTCTCGATCTGGTTGGCAAGGAATTGCGCCTGATATTCCGCTGGGCTCAAATGCTGTTGAATCTGACTAACATCAGCGGCTATGGCTTGATGAGCATTGGCACTAAGCAGATCAAACGTGTTCTTTTGCGCCAGCCAAACACCCACTCCAAACACAACACCAACAGTGACCAGCACTAGTAAGCCAATGGCGGCGGCTAGCGTCACACTGATTGGCACACGTCCGTACCAACGCGAATTGCTTCCGAAAAATTTCCTTGTCGTTACCATTGAGTCATTGGAAGCCATTTGAATTGTCTGGGTCGCTACTTCGACAATCGTTGAAACGCGATTATCATATTGTACGCCTTCGCAGAATTTACCTATGGATTTCCGAGAACACTGTTTTGAACTATTGGATTTAATGCCTCGCCATCTGCCAATCGATTAAAGAGTGCTAAACGCCACATTGCAGATACGACATAATGAACAGATGCTGAGATAGACATAGTAAACAGCGAGCCGTTCAATACGAACTTTGCGAAATTTCGTCGTTAGTGCAACAATCGTCATGCACTTCCACCCAACTAAAGAGAGACAAGCTCATCCAAATACCATCACCGCCCACTATCGATTTCCAGATCTTTCCTGCCATGCACCTAAAAAATGGCAAGTCTTTCGACTTTACCGAGAATGGGCAAGATAAATCCACTGTTCCCGATTTACTTGAACCTGTAGCCTGCGCTAAGTACTGGATCGAGCAAAACGCAAAATGGATTCATGTGATGAATGTGGATGCAGCGCACAATGAAGACGCTAGCCACAATTGGTCGTTAGTTGAACGCATCTGTGAGCTACCCATCTATGTGCAATACGGTGGTGGCATCCGAACCATGGAGGACATCGACTGGGCCATACGCATAGGCGTCACCCGGGTGTTGATAAATACTGCTGCTGTAGAAAACCCTAAGATGGTAGCCCAAGCCGTTGCCAAGCACGGCAGTGAGCGATTTGCACTAACTATCAATACAGACCCCAAAGGCGATGTCATGACCCACGGGTGGAGCATGGCGGGCGGCCTGAAAGCAGTAACACTTGGCGTGCAAATGTACCATCTCGGCATCACCACCGCTGTGCACAGCCGCATTCAACCAGACGGCTCGATGAGCGGAGCAGATCTCGAAGTCTCAAAAGAACTTGCTCAACTAACCGGTCTCAACGTTATCGTCGGGGGCGAGGTTCGCGATATGGATGATGTCGTCGAGTGTTACAACCATCAAGGCATCAACGGAGTATTGATCGGCAAAGCATTGCACACTGGCAAGATCGATCTAAAACGAGCGCTAAGCGCTACCAGTCGTAAACTGGCTTTTGAATCTGGCTTGCCACAATGGAAACAAGAACAACAAACTCTAAAAGGGCAAATTCGTTACGAGTTATCGGCACAAAATCTCTTTAACCACTTACCCAATGACAAATTACTTCGAACGCTCGACGCAGGTGGCGGCAATGGCATGGATAGCTTAAGGCTGGCAAAGATTGGCTATCCGGTTGATCTGGTAGACACCTCTCTATCCATGCTGCAGGATTTACAAATCAATGCAGATCAGCTCGGTGTAGGTAACACACTTAAGACTCACTCCTTCGATATAAGAGAAATCAAAAAACGATTTCCAGCTGAGAGTTTCGATTTATTGCTTTGCCACAACGTCATTCAATATTCCGATGACTGGGAAGACCTATTGGTATCCATGCTGGCACCAGTGGCGTCGGGTGGAATTGTCTCACTAATGACCCGTAACAAACATGCGGTACCTTTTGATGCAGAACTGGACGACTATGAACTAGATGAATTGCCTGCCCTACTCGACGAACCGCATGGCAAATCTGGTGTGTTTGATTCTGACATTTCATTCTTTACCGCCGCTTTTTTAAGTCACTGGCTTGAACAACACGGGTTCAGCGCAATTGCAGATTACGGTGTTTTTTGTCTCTACAACCACTATAGCGTATCTACTCGATATGACGATGCTGCAACCGTTGCCAAGCTACTCACACTCGAAAAACACCTTGGCGATAAGACTCCTTACAAAGATACCGCCCGGTACATCCAAATACTTGCTCGCAAAAACTGATTGCACTGCAGCTACGCTGAATTACTAGAAAAGGCATAGTTGTGATTCTGCCCAGCAATTGAGTACTAATAGAGGGTTAGTCGACTGAAAAAGTGAGAAACGCATCAAAATAGTTAGAAATTAGACTACTGCTACTACAAATTTCTTGAGCGAGTTCATACTTACAAGGGCGCCCTATGCCGCTAAAGATTACAAAGAGACAGCCTTCTCTTCTCTGCGGATATAGATGAGTGGAAGCATCTATTGAACATCTACATCTATTAATCATTCAATCTATATGAATCTTTCTCACTTTACGACGGATATTTTTAAACCTGAGATATCATGGGATAGTTCGCGCCGAAAAATCGTGGAGCAAATGGACGACGACGAGCAATTAACAATTGCTAAACACTCCACTGGCAGGCTGCGCTACAGCGCACCGGAAATTCGTCGCAGCTTCGAATTATCAGATTCAATTCGCGAACGCTATGCGAAACTATTTCTCACTAATGAGCTCATCCTAGCAGAACTGAAAACAGAGAAGGAAATTGAACAATATCAAAGGATGTTTAGACTGCTAAACGCCCAAATTAAGAATCACGATAGGATAATATCGACGTATCGAAGAGATTCCGGTTATCGCATAAGTGCTCTGGTTAATCTAACAGAAAATAAAAGCGAGTTAGCTGTTGAAGATCTTTACGCTGATCTAGATGCGCTTGCTGATATGCAAAAAGTGCTAGATTCTGCATCCCAACTTGAGGTCATTATCCGCATTATTTGTAAACGTGGTGCCGGGATTGATTCCTATGATGTGAAAAAGAGAGCAAAAGAACTTACCAATACCTTAAATTTACAGATCGATCGTCTGCTCGTTTGCTTAGAGGAGCGAGTTACGCTAATCGAGGATGGACCGGTATCCAAATACCTTGTTGAGCAATTTGCAAAACAATCGCATGGGCTGGATGATATCCATGAATCCCGTTTGAGATTTGGTACTGTAAAAGCTACATTTGAAACGGTCAATGAATGTCTATCATCTAAGCTCGCCGCTACCGTGTCGCCGCTCATTGATTCGCACGAAGAATTGAGACTTGCCAGCTAACAAGAGCTCTGATAGTCGTTATTCGAGCTATCCGTAAGACAAGCGCTCGGGCAAAGTCGCTATAACATCAGACGCAACATTAGCAAATGCTATACGCAAAAAACGGCTTTGCTCAGGCCCAAAAAACTCACCAGGTAGTGCCACTATGCCAAGCTCGCTAGCAAGGCGTTCGGCCACGCTCAACGACGATTGATCTGGCCAAGGATGCTGCACATATGCGAAATAGGCTCCGATAGCTTCGATCTTCCACTCAGGTAGCAACGACACTGCAGATAAAAGCGCAGCCGCGCGCTGATTGATGTCCAGCCTATTAGTGGCGCGCCAGTGTGTTAATCCACTCATACAGTTTGCCAACGCAACTTGTGGTGCTCGAGGTGCACAGATCTGAAGATTATCCATGACTTTAGCCATCTGCTTGATGGTAGTAGTACCCGCGAGAACAGCACCTAAGCGGTGACCAGGCATGCAATAGGATTTTGAAAAACTTGACACTACGATTAGATGATCATCAAACACTTCGTTAAATAAATCATGAGCCCGGCCATGTGCTTCAGGTAAAAAATCCTGATAGGTCTCATCGAGTATCAACCAAATACCTCTTGATACACAAAGCTCATACAGGGATCGAATCAACGTTGCCGGGTAGACCGCACCCGTTGGATTATTGGGTGAGACGATGGCTATTGCTCGAACATCTTTCGTTAACGCCTTTGCCAGTTCAACTGTATCTGGTAAATAGCCCGTGCTGGCATCCACGGAAAAAGACTCGGTGCGAATACCAAACATCGATAAGGTTGATTCGTGGTTAAAATACCAAGGGTTGATCAACAGTACCGACTGCCCAGGCTCCGCAACCGTTAGGGCTGCAGTAACAAAAGCTTGGTTACAACCAGAGGTTATCATCACCTGCTCAGGTGATATGACAGCCGCATGCGTTTGCTCAGTATCTTTTGCATAAGCTGAGCGTAGTGCTAGCTCTCCTTCTATATCCCCATAACCTAAGCAAGATGGATCCCGCGCAAATTGACCAAGAGCAGCCAACAGAATATCTGGTGGCGAGTAACCCGGAACGGCTTGTGATAAATCGATAACTTCCCCGTACTCCCCGCTATACGTTTTCGCCGCCTGTTGAATGCGTGGTATCGGTGGGGCATTCAATTTTTCTATGTTTGGATTAAACAATTGAGCGGCCATGAAAGATTTAGGTGTTGCTTGTATTTTAGCAAGTTGAAGAATAAGAGATTTAAAAATCTCAGCTAGGCAATCGTTTTATTTGTCATAGCTTCGTGCACACTTAGTTGAAGGATTAGGCAAACCCAAATTACGCACTTCATGTTCTAATCGGCGGGCTCCAGTTAGGCCCCATACGATCAATACTTGGTTGCTTCCAAACATCGCTGATTCGGTAAAAGCGTTCAAACTTAGGAACACCCTCAGGAATTATTACCCAAGGCTGCTTACTTTCCATAAAAATATGGACGCCGGGTGGTACACGATCCGGTTCATCAAGAGTGCCTACGCGTATAAACCAACAGTCGTCGAAACGGCCACTTTTGTATTCGCTCCATACATAGGTCGCACACTCTGGGCAGAAAAATGCGGTGTGAATGGTATCAGCAAAATGATAATTCGCCACCTCGCCACTGACAAGCTCTACTTCAGTTTTTTCGATCAGCGCGTTCATAACAAAAGCACTGCCAGTGACCCGCTGACATTGTCGACAATGACAAGCATGCACTATCAATGGATCGGTGTTCAGCCTATATCGAACTTTGCGACACGAGCAGCCACCTTCATATACATTTTTATCGGTCATAGTATTGCTTCCTGTTCGTGTGTCAGTTATTTATCTATGGCACCTAACTGCAACATAGCACCTGAATCAAAGCACTAGGGCTCCGGGCATAAATACCATTGTTGCTTGTCCACTAAGTGATTGAACTATTTACTTCCTAATGAGTCTGATATTAGCCTTAATTTGGAGCAGCGACTCTCTCGCGCCGCCCTTCACTCACCCTTGTGTGTGAAACGCCACTATTGAGTTCAAGCTAAGGCTGGATGTAACAGGCTAATACGTTTATCAGCTTTGAATGCAATGTGTAACAGGCTCTGTCCAACACTATTAACACTACATGCGGAACAAAACATGAGCGATTCGATAAAAATTTTGGTTTACAGGTGGGCAGGCGCATGGGGCCCGTTTAAAGTATCCATCCCCTGCGGTGAGTGTGCTCTAACGGCAGACATCATCGAGGACACCATGCAAAATGAATTGAAGGATATTCCCGTTGAACTGGAAACAAGAGACTGGCTTTCTGAATGGTATCGACCCTTGCTCAAAGGGGGTTGGCATGCACCTATTGTTCTAGTAGAGGGCAAAGTCGTAGGACAAGGCGGTGCTTTAAATCGTGGTGTATTAACGCAAGCGGTAGTGGAACAACACGCAAAGCGTACTTCGATCGCGGGCAATCACGTGTTTGGAAAGGTATCCTGCCCTCACTGCGTGCATGCTAAAGCTCGCCTTGACGAGGCCGGCATTGATTATGAATATCGAGACGTGATCGCTAATCCACTTGATTTATATGAAATGCTTGCGCGCGTAAAGCCGATTGTTGGCCCAAAAACTCCGGTCACCGTCCCACAGATTTGGGTAGATGGGGAATATGTTGGTGGAGCGGATAAGTTGGCCGCTATTGTAGACGCACCGGTTGAACCCAACCCTGATCGAGGACAGTGCTCCACATCACCTTCTGACAGATCTAAGTGATAATACAGCCACCAAATTTATTTAATGTACGATAGTTCCCCGTTGATTGACGAGATGTCGATTTACAAGGTAATGGGAAAACCCATTTTCTGAACTATCTTAACCCACAGCTTACGCCAACCGCCTTTCTCATCAGCGCTATCCAGCGCGTACATAGTGATTTTCGCACCCAGCCAACGAAAAGGCTCAGGAGGAATATAGTTAGGCTCTGACGTTGCAAACGTTAGTTTGGTTTCAGGAATATCGTCACCATCCAGTATTGCAAGGCCCACTCTGGCACCGAACCTTGTTGCGGTTACACCAAAACCAGAATACCCACCAGCAAACACCATATTGCCGTCGTGATAACGCTGATAGTGCACAGCCATCCGCGTGCTTAGACCAATCGGCCCACTCCAGGCATGCGAAAACCGAATATCGTATTTTAATTGAGGAAATGTAGAATAAAACGATTGAACAAGCCGGATGTAGGGTGCTGACGTTTTATCGTAAGCGGGATCGGTGTTGTTTCCAAAAAAATAGCCGAGACGCCCACCAAACAATATTCGATTGTCTTTTGTTAAGCGCATATAGTTAAGCTGTGTGCGCGTATCGTATATCCCTTGTCTGTTCTTCCAACCAATTGCGTCCATTTGCGCAGGTGTAAGCGGCTGTGTAACAACGATGCGATCCCGTATTGCAGACACTTTGGTTTTTATTCTTTTATGACCAGCGCCCCAAGCGTTTGTGGCGAGGAGAACCTTGTTCGCTTTTATCACCGCTCGAGGTGTAGTCACTTCAATGTGATCGTGTTGTTGTTGATTGCTTAGATGTGGGGTAAATTCGTGAACCCTTACTCCTAAATCGATGGCTACCTGCCTTAGTCCACGTACTAACTTACCGGGGTGGATCGTACCGCTTTGCTTTTTTGACCAAACCCCCGCGTGGAAAACTGGTGAATGTATCTCTTCCTGCACCTGGCTCTTATCTAGCTTCACGGCATCATGGCCGTATTTGCAATACAGTTCATGGTCCTCTTCGATGGCACTCAAACCTTGATCGCCGACCGAGACTTTCATTTCGCCGCTCCACTCAACATCACAATCAATGTTGTAGCGTTGAAGAGTTTCCTGAAAACCCTTTATATTTTCCTGTCCTAGTTTTTCCAGCTCAAACACCTCCCCAGGGAACATGCGTTCGGTGTTATCAATACCGTGCATTACGGAGGTGGACATAATGGCAGCTGGCCGACCACTTGCACCATTGGCAATAGACTGGGCTTCAATTAGTACAACATCTCGATTGGCGTCTTTTTCTTTTGCTTGAATGGCTCCCCATAGTCCACAGAATCCGCCACCCACGATCAACAGATCACATTGGGTATCATGATTAAGGGGCGATAGACCATCCACTCGACTAAGGCTGTCAAGCCAAAAGGTGGTAAACCGGGTGGAGTCCAGAGCAATCTCGGCTAGTTCTCTATCATTTAGCATTTGGGTTTCTAGTAGCCGAAGTGGTAGATAAGTAGGCTGCCCTGCCGAGGTCGTAGTCTACACTAGCTCAGTGCCTCCTCGCACTGCGTCATTCCTTCTGGAAAACGCATATCCGATCTAGCTGAGCGTGTCCATATGTGGGCTTCAACCTTATACCAGTCCGGGTCATCATATGAACCACCTGCTACCGCTCGTAATCCGGGCCTCATTTCTAAGGTCCAAAAAACGGTTGAGCCGCAGCTTGAACAAAACTCATTCTCAATCCATCGGCCCGTTGTATCGGATTCAAAGCGATATCGTAGAACATCTCCTTGCTCTAGCTGTACTTCAGCGTCATTGAAATACACCCCTATTCCATATGGGCCGCCAGTACGAAGCTTGCAAGCAGTGCAATGACACGCCATCGCTCTAACGGGAGTAGTTGATGTGGAAAATCGTATTGCCCCACACTGGCAACCGCCCTGCTGTTTCAATGTACTACTCCTTTAAAATGTATAAACATGTCAAATACTACAGATACCTTGCTTCGATAGTGACGCCTAAAGGAAAACCATAATGTTGATAGTAATACGGCATACAAGCAGCAATCACCGCAATTGAAACCACGAACGTAATAGTGGGCTTCATGCCTAAACGACTACATAAACGATCAATCAATATATAGGCGATCGCAACAACAGGGTAATTCAGCTCCCCTACAATCCAAAACCAGGCTTTCGCACCTGTGATCTCACCAATTTTGAAAAAATACAAAATTGGCCAAAACAAGAACCAAAGCACGCTAGCGAATAAGAAACGTCTAATTAGTGAGTTAAAAATGACAGTGATTTCCAAATGAAACAGTTATTCGATTCAGACCACGAAACTCGAAAATAAATCCATTTTAGCGCCAGTTCCGGCTTCGCTTCTACCATCCAGAAAAATATCGTTCCCATGCATCATTGCGGCCAGCTCATTGCGAAGCACTAGTAGCTCGCTACGCCTGTATTGTTAGCTCCACTCATTTCGTTCATTTCAATATTGGGTTTATCACAAAACTTGCATCGCTTATATAGGAAGCCAAGGCTTTGTTATCAAGCAATGTTAAGTGTTGCCGCATACCAACAACAGTGTATATCGCTAGGGGTTACCCTGCTTATACAGATAGATAAGAGATACTAATTGTAAGTCCGAGAAAGGATTGTCAATTCCGGTTACTCGGTCGCCGCGGACCCCAACAAGCATCCGCGCAAAAAATTCCATTTCAGATTCGGTATTAGCTTGTTGGTAGAGGTTGTACGCCGGTTTTTTAACATTTAGGATAGAGTTGTCATGACACGCCATGCGCAACTTTTTGTGATTTTCTAGCGCTTCAGTAGTATTCTGTTCACTAACCGTAGGCGCCGGTATTTTACGACACTGTTCTGATACAAACAACTGATTAAAGGCGGATCAATAGATATGGCAAGCGGAATTTTAGCATTGCTTGATGATGTAGCAGCAATAGCCAAACTGGCTACCGCCTCTCTGGACGATATTGGCGCGGCTGCTATGCGGGCCGGCTCTAAGTCGGCTGGTGTGGTGATCGACGATGCCGCGGTAACACCCGCCTACGTCACCGGGCTTGAGCCGGCACGCGAGCTTCCGATAATTTGGCGAATCGCCAAGGGATCATTGTTTAATAAGATCGTCATACTACTGCCCCTGGCTTTATTACTTAGTGCGTTTCTACCCTTTCTAATTACACCGGTGCTTATGATCGGCGGCGCCTATTTATGTTTTGAAGGCGCTGAAAAACTAATGGAAAAATTAAGCGATAAAAAAGACCCTCAAGCCAGCGCTAACATCGATCAACCACCGTACGAAGACCCAAAGGAACTGGAAGACGAAAAGGTAGCCGGGGCCGTTCGCACGGATCTGATTCTATCGGCAGAAATAATGGCTATAGCGCTGGGTGAAATTAGCGAAAGCAACATCTTTACGCAGGCACTGGTGCTATTGGTGGTGGGTGTCGCCATCACTGTTGCCGTGTATGGTGCTGTTGCTTTGATAGTAAAGATGGATGATTTCGGGCTGCATCTGGCAAAAAGTGCCAAAGGAATTATAAGTAGTATCGGTAATGCTCTAGTGCGCGCGATGCCGCTGTTACTTGCTGGGTTGTCTATCATAGGCACGGCAGCAATGCTGTGGGTTGGCGGTGGAATAATTTTGCACGGCATGGAAGTGTTCGGGTTGGGTTGGTTAACTCATCTGTTTCACGGGATAGCTCACGCAGCTGGCAACTTGTTACCCGCTGCCAGCGCTGCAATTGAGTGGATAGTCTATGCCCTGCTTGCGGGTGTGTTCGGGCTGGCTTTGGGCTACATAATTGTGCTGGCACATCACCGAATTACAGGCCACTGAGCCTAACGATCAAACCAACGAAGGCTTACCAGCTAAGGGCCCTCACTCTTGCTGAACAAACTACGATATAGCTTGTCGTGCTATTTCAAGTCACTGACCGCGCTGTGTGCCGGTGCGTACACTCGATTAAGCATCGTTGGAACTTAATGCTACCATTACTGCTCTTAACTCCAACGATCTATAGGTAAACGCTCAACGATGTTTAAAGTGATTGCGATAATCATCACCGCCGTGGTAGCAGTGGGTGTGGCGGGTTATGTTTTTACCATGAGTGCTGGAAAACCCATTAGCACCAACCTCTCTATTATCGGTCAGGGTAAGCCAGCTTTAGTACTGGCTTACGAGAACTACTCACCCACGGGTGGGGAGGCGCTTAATCGTCTTCGCAAGGTGAGGAAAGACTATGACTCGCGCCTTGAGTTTGTCGTGGCCGAGATAGGCACTCCGCAAGGTCGCTCTTTTGCTGATCGTTATCAATTGTTCGATGGCCAAGCGGTGTTTCTGAAACAAAATGGCGAGCCACTACAAATCACTGGCATTCCAGCAGACGAGCAGACATTGCGAACTCAACTCGATACCATGTTGACAGCCGTGGAATAAGTCAGAATTGCAACAATGTTATAGAGCAGACTTATCAAGCAACGTATCGAGATCATTTATTCACAAATGATCTTTTTGTAATCCATCGGTAATCTTACTGCTATCGTATCGATAGCCCACTACAGCGCTGCTCTAACCATTCGGTAAGGCAGTAGAGACCAGCTCTTGTCTACATTATGAGTAAAGTGAATCATGTTAACTGCCGATTAATAAATTACGCAAAAGCTCATTACCTGTAGAGGACACCACGTCATGGTTACATACCGCTCTATTTTGACATTTATCACTGCGATTCTTATCGCCTCAGCCTGCAGCTCCCAAAGCCCCACCGAATCCGAAGAGACACAAGATACTAACGCTTTAAGCAACGCCGTATCGGCACAAGGCAGCCCAGATATTGAGGCGGCACAATCCGAAGCTGTAACACCAATCACAGAATCAGACTCTGCACGTATCTACTTTAATGACTTTTCCACCATCGCCGATGGCAATCGCATTGATCAGTTCGTCGCCTACCGCGATCCATTTGTCGTTAACCACGAGAGCGGCCGTTCAGATCACAGCTCAAGCGATGGTATCAACTGCAGCTCTCCCGACGTAACACGCGCGCAAACACGAACTAAGCCATCGGCACATGTTTATCAGTGTTTGCCAGGAGGCGATCCAGCCAAAGGCCATCAAATGGCTTACGCCATGGATTCTTCAGGATATGGATTTACAGGTGCGTTACCTGATCAGGTATTCGAAGGCCTTCGCGAAGTGTCGGTTGATATAAATACCACCACGGCAGGGTCTCGTAACTTCATAGAGATAAAAGTGATACCTGCTGACCAAGTATATGTGAACGCAATGCCTTGCATCCCGGATTTACCTTGCAACGACGGCTGGGATTACAACGATATCAATGCAGTGGGTGCAGGCACCAATTCGCAGGAAGGCACTGGCCTAAGCATCGCAACGCCAGACGAACCCGATGGGTTTGCCTTTGATCACTACAATGCTCAACCGCTAACCAATGGGGACCAACGATACGCTCAATGCAATAGCACAGACTTTTGTTTTCGCTTAGCTACACACGAAACCAACACTGGTATACGTGAACGCTTTACACATGTTTTTCGTGATAACGGAAACGGGACTTTATCTTTTGGCATTGAATTAACTGACAACAGCTACGCTTGGGTCGACGCGCCCGGTGCGTTTCCACAGGGTCCGGTACGTGTAGTCATTGCGTTTCATAATTACACGGGTACAAAAGACGGAAATGGCCCAGGCTACAACGGCAACCTATCACCCTCTACCGGAGGTTTTACCTGGCATTGGGACAATCTATCGATTGACGCGGACAGCGCAACGCCATCGTTGGAATACTTTGAAGGCACTAGCGCTGATCGTATCGTCACACCCAGTGGCTGCATTGCTTTCGCTCAAGGCCAACGAACCCTTCTAAGCAATACTGACATTGCGCCTAGACTACAATGCAATGGTGACGATGATCTTGAACAACTAGCACAGGAAGGTTAAACATTTCCCAGCCAGATGCCTTTATTGCTTAGCTATTAGCCTAGATTAGTGAAGAATATTCCGAACCTTACAGATATGTATTTTTCTAGTAATACGTCTGAAAGGCTAATAGAGGACACTAGCTTCATCGACAATTTGTGTCGCACCTCTACCAAAGAAAGGAATATGACTATGAAAGCAGTAACAATATTCGCTCTCGTGTTGGGCTCACTAACAGTGACAAATCTAGCCGCTGCAGTGGAGTCAGGTTTGATGAATCAGGATGACCCTACAGTTGTAGCGGCTGTCTTGCAGGAAAGCAGTGTTCAACAAAATTCTGGTACGCACACTAAACGCGATCACAAGGTCTTTGACAACTACATTCTGCCGGTTAAAGGATGGTCTATTAAGTTCCGTCATCACCGTAACGACCGTCACCACAACAACATCCGATTCCGTGGCGGATACTCTGGGCATCGCGGTAAGCATTTCCGTTTCGATCACGGCTACTCACACAAATACGGTAACTACTCGCGGTACGGTAAAGGCTATACCCATCGTTATCGTGGCCACTCGAAATTCAAGGGTCATGGATTCAAAGACCGCTCCATCCGTCGCCATCGAAACCGTTGGTAGTGGTGTTGATTGGAAAGGCCCAACCACACTAGAAAAAGATGCGGCTTGTCCGCATCTTCTTTTCATCTTCAACCGTAGACAAGCCGCATTAGTTAACTGCACCAATCGCGTTCAGATGCCTTACCATACCGCGCACGTTTAGCTCGCGCCATTGATCATATGAAGCCCAATCTTTGTACTTATCCATAGTGACGTTGCTTGCAAGTTCATCAGCGCTTTTACCAGACTTAAGCCCACTTAACACCTGTTCACGAAGTTCTTCCAAATATATGCGTCCCGTTGTTACGTCTTCCTTAACACCGATAGGGCCGTGACCGCCAGCGAATATTTCGAACTCCAAAGCTTCGACCTTGCGCACTTGATCAGTCCAATCATCAACGTTGGAGTTCGGAAAATCTCTATAAGGTAGACGTTTGGACGCTACAGCATCAACAACAAAGGCAACGTTCTCAGGTTGCACAACAATAGCCATCAAGTCATCGCCATGCCCGGGACCCAATGGAGTTAGCTCTATTGATTTTCCACCAACCTTGATAGAGCTCGCCTTATCAACTCTCATAGTGGGTGTGACACCATCAATTTGCGATGGTGCATTTTTTTGAGCGATCACATTGGCGACTTCACCAAACGCAGCGCCCCCTGATGCGTGGTCGCCATGGCTATGGCTGTAGATAAGATGGGTTATCCGCTTATCAGTCATTTTACTAATTTCTGAGCGCAACCATAGCGCGGCTTCCGTGTTGATTGGATCTGTCACAACTACGCCATCGTCCGTTATCACAAATATTGAAAAGTGAAATTTGTTTTGAAATCGATACACATCACCTGCAATGTTGGTAATGGCTCGATCTTGAGCAAACGAGGTACCGGTTGGTAAAAGGGAAGCAAGCAAAATAGCAAAAATTAGTTTGAGCATGGCTTAAATTTCCTTTGGTTAAAGTGACCAGCCTAAAGGCTATGCATTGAGACTATGCGATAAACCGTGGTATGTAAATTTGTGCGTGCACAATAGGGAAAGTTCCTAAATCAATACAAACAAGCTCCGCGCACTCTCCACAAACACAGTGTTTAGTATCCTATTCCTCTGTACAATATTCTTACTATTCATCAGATTACTCTGGAACGCCTCGCATTCACACTCTTCCTGACAATGTAACAGCACTGCCAGTGATGGCGTTAGCAAATGACATTGCTAAAGCATTGTCTGAGCATAATGTTCTACTGCGCGCTGAACCCGGTGCTGGCAAAAGTACCGGCCTACCCCTAGCATTGTTGTTAAGCGGCGAGATAAATGGCAAGATCGTTTTACTAGAACCTCGTCGTCTCGCCGCACGTTCAGTTGCCCAGCGCCTAGCATCCCATCTTGGTGAAAAAGTTGGGCAACGCATTGGCCTGCGCATGCGTAGCGATACACGCGTGTCGGCCGAGACGCAATTAACGGTGGTAACCGAAGGCGTACTCACGCGCCTGCTTCAAGATGACCCTACTTTGGACGGTATTGGCTTAATCGTTTTCGATGAATTTCACGAGCGAAGCCTGCACGCCGATTTTGGCTTAGCACTGTGCTTAGAGGTGCAACAAGCCCTGCGTGACGACCTGCGCTTGTTACTAATGTCCGCCACCTTAGACGCCGACTCTATTCACACGCAAGTGAGTGGTTTGCAGAGCTTTAATTGTTCGGTAAGGCAGTACCCAGTCGAGACCGTATGGATGGGTGAGCAATCCGTACCTTTGGCACAAGGTATGACTCAGGGCATACTCACCGCGATAGACAATCATGAAGGTGATGTATTGGCCTTCTTGCCTGGTGTTGCTGAAATCAACCGTACCGCAAAAGTATTGCAACCCAGGTTAGTAGGTACCGCCGAGCTACATCAACTACACAGTGGCGTAGGCTTGGATGCTCAAATTATCGCCACAGCCCCAGCACAAGTTGGCAAGCGGCGAGTTATTCTGGCCACAAGCATAGCGGAAACTTCCATTACCATAGATGGTGTGCGCATAGTAGTCGATTCTGGCTTGGAGCGGCGTGGTCGCGTAGACAACACGACCGGAGCGCAACGACTCGAAACTGTTATGGCTAGCCAAGCTAGTGCGACACAACGATCCGGACGCGCCGGGCGTACCTCTGCCGGTGTTTGTTATCGCTTGTGGAGTGAGGTTGGACATTCCAGACGATCAAGCCATTGGCAACCAGAGATCTTTCGCGCAGACCTTGCACCATTATTACTTGAACTCGGCTTGTGGGGTGCAAGCGGAAGCGATGAACTACCCTGGTTGGATGCACCGCCGCCTGCCAGCATTGCAAGAGCTGATGCGCTCTTGACTCGATTAGGATTATGGAAGCAAGGCAAGCTTACTCAATACGGCAAAGTGGTTGCAGCATTACCCGTGCATCCACGTATAGGCAATATGCTTTGCTGGGCAGCCAACGCGGGAAGTCTAAATGTCGCCGCGAATTTAGCTGCACTGTTAGAAGAACACATTCGTGGACCAAACTTTGTAGACCTAGAACCATTACTGAGCCGATCGTTACCATCTTCATTGCAACGGCGCGCAGCTCAATTAACACGCTCAATTAAGATAAATACATCGCAACAGCTATCACCATCGGCAGCAGCATTACTAGCACAAGCATATCCAGATTGGATAGCACAACGCCGCCCCGGGGAGGCGGGAAAATTTCATCTTGCCTGTGGCGCTGGTGTAGTTATCGATAGCGAGGATCCATTAGCGCACAACCCATGGCTAAGCGTTGCACAATTAGGTGGCACAGGATCCCAACTTCGCATCTTTAAGGCGTTGGTGCTAAATATCGAAGAACTCCAGAAAGTTTCACCTGAGCTCTTTGACACCGTTAATCACTTAGATTGGGATGACAAACAACAACGGGTGCTAGCAGAACATCGTCTAATGATTGGTAGTCTAGTTGTCAGTACCAAACCAATGCAAAACATCAGCAGCAGCGATAAAGTAACCGCCTTGTTAGCCGGCATTAAAAAGCTAGGAATTAGTTGTCTTCCATGGGACGAAGACTGTCGAGAATGGCAGGCACGCGTAGTGCGAATGCACGCGCTCTCACCACCGCTGCAAAACACGGCATGGCCTGATGTTGATGATGATGCGTTATTAAATCACCTAGACGAATGGTTAAGCCCTTGGCTAAACGGTATCGGATCGATAAAAGCGCTTAAACAATTAGATTTATATAAGTCACTTAACGCAATGCTCGATTACCAGCAACAATCGCTAATGGACGAATGGCTTCCGTTACGCTATACCGTGCCCAGCGGTTCAAAAATTCGATTACGTTATGCGCAAGCTGGGGAGCCCGTGCTATCTGTCAAGCTACAAGAGCTGCTGGGATGCACCCAGAACCCCTCAATAGCAAATGGCCAAATTGTGCTAAAAATAGAGTTTCTATCCCCGGCTCGAAGGCCGATACAAGTGACAACAGATTTAGTTAACTTTTGGAGCAATAGCTACGCTGCAGTAAAAAAAGATATGAAAGGCCGATACCCAAAACATGACTGGCCAGAAGATCCGCTAACAGCAGCCCCAACCGCTTATGCAAAGCGTCGTAAAAAATAAGAATAACTTACCCTATGAAATCAGACGTCAACAAGCTGCTAAAGAAAAACGCGCAACTCAATCATTTAGATGCCGCAAAAGTGATTAGCCACGTACAACGCGATAGCGGGGTTTGGGTGAAGAACACCATTATGCTAGAAGGCTACGACGTGCCGTTTAAATATTCTCGAAAGGAGAAGTACCGTAGCTTGCAAGGTGGGCTGGTTAACCTCACCTACTACGCGCAAACAGAGACTGTTGCGGGAATAGAGTTTGAAAGTATGAAGGTTGTAAGGATCCGTAGAAGCTAGAGCGCGTATCCATACGCGGCTATACCCAAAAAGTGTTGCGGCCTTCTCTTATCCAGCAGCCAACTTTGCTGGAGGCTCCTCATCATACTGCACACTTTGCGTGTAGTATTTTCCATACCCTTCATAATTAAGACCAAAACCGTGAAACTCCAAATCGCCATAGGATTTAGATATTTTACTGTCCACCTGCGAGATGCATATCCCAGCAACCGTTGCCTTAGCTTCAGCCAATCTTGAAAGACCATTTTCAACTAATTTTATCGGTGTTTCGTGTGGCTTCACCACATATAACACTTCATCAACTAGCTGACTTAAAACAATCGCATCACTCACCAGGTGAGTGGGTGCACAATCGATAAGAATTCGATCGTATTGACCTCGTAATGCGTTCAGCCCTTTTGCGAATTTTTCTGTAGCTAACAACTCCAGTGGGTTTGCAGGCACAGGTCCGCTAGTTAGACAATCGAACGCACCCAACACTGCTTTGTGTACTGTTCCTCGCTGTATAGGTTGATCTAGAAGCAAATTAGTGAGCCCGCGTCCATCCGCCGGAAAACCAAGAGCGGGCGCTATAGAAGGTTTTCTTAGATCGCAATCTATTAGTAAGGTGCGCTCCAGTTGTCCAAATGAATACGCCAAATTCAACGCTATCGTAGACTTTCCCTCGTTAGGGACTGACGATGTTACCAATATGATCTGTGGTCCGCTCCCGTCACTCACCGAAAGCGCGGTACGACAAGTGTTCACAGCCTCCAAAAACGTGTCGGAAATATCAGCAGCCGCAGACGGAGTAAGCGGATTATCATCTTTACGCTTTAAAAAACCTTGCTCAACTCTAGGAATAACTCCTAATAGTTTTGACTTTAGACGCTTCTCTATATCTGTCTTTCTGTTCACTGTATCGTCCAAGTATTCTCTAACGAAGGACACAGCTGCAGCAAACAATAACGAGCCGAGCATCACGATACCCACTATCAAAGCTTTGTTGGGCTTGATAGGACTGCTTGGCACCCAAGCAGCTTCAGCTACAACAGCGTTTGCCTCGTCTAAACCGTCAGTCGTTCGGATCTCCGTGATTCTTTCAAACAATCTGTTGTACTGTTCGCGATTAGCAGCGGCCTCTCTTTCCAGCACATCTAAAGACACTTTTTGCTGCCCAACACCTTGACTGCTCTCCTTGCCTAATACGACGCTTGCTTCAAGAGAGTTAACACGTTGTTGCAGAAGCTGATAATCGCCTTCGAAGGTCGCCACAGCGCGTTGAATATTGTTGTTCAATGTAGCGCGTAATGATGCAAGATTAGACTTGGCATCAACCATCACAGGATGTTTCGAACCATAGCGATTGCTTAGTTCAGCAAAGTCACGCTGCGCTCGTGACAGATCAGCATTAGCAGAACGAACCGTTACATCGTTCTGAACATACGGCAAGGTTTCTAGCAGCCTGGGCGAAGAACTTTTAATATTTTGCGTTTTACGATATAGATCTTTTGCATTTGATAACTCACCCTTGGCCTTAGCAAGTTCACTATTTATAAAAAGCAACTGCTGATCGCCGAGCAGCCCTACATCTCCATTCAGATCGATCAAGCCGTTTGCTTTCTTAAAAGACAATAATGCGCCTTCAGAATCGTCTAATTTTATTTTTAGTTCCTGAATACGGCTGTCCATCCATTCTGACGCCTCTTTTGTACGTAACCTACGTTGATCTGAAGCGTTTTCGATGTACTGATTCGCTACCGCATTCGCAACTATCGCGGAATACTTGGGATCACTAGATTCATATTTGATTGACACTAACTTTGTTTTTACCACCGGCGATATGTTGAGCGACTCTCTGAACCGGTTGATAGCTTTGTTATATTCAGCATTGCTAAGGCGGTCGACCAAACTCAAGGAACTATAATCTGACCCCACATCGACAGCTATCGAAGGCTGCACAAGCATTTTAGCAAGCTGGGATTGCGATAGTTGATCGCCTTGCGCCAAGCTATCCAACACTCGCTCTGCAAGCGCCCGGGATCTCAAAACAGCATATTGAGTTCCGTAATAATTATTGGATTCTTGTTCAGAATAAACTAGATCTTCAATTGAAATAATATTCGCTTTTTGAGATTCCAACAGCAACGTTGCTTTGGCAGCATAAATTGGTGTCGCCATTAACGAATATACAATCGCTATTGTGGTCATCAGGGCTGTAAAGAATACAATTAGCCACTTATTTTTGAGCAGAGCACTCCAGTAAAATTGAAAATCCAATTTCTTTTTGCCCACGCCATCAGCGTATTCTCTATGAGAGCGGAGATGCCTGACTTCGGTATTGTTTTCTGAATACATTCTACGCAACATGTTAGATTTTACTTTCCAACTTCAATTGGTGTTTTCCTGAAACTGGCTGGACACATCAAACCGCCACACTAAACTGAAGGGAAAATTCATCAGCTTCTTTTCTCTATAGCGACCCGAGAACCACATCGCTGATGCCAGAGCTCACAGAAAGTGCGAGCGCGTTATCAGATATGTCTTTTATCTTTTAATGAAGGACTGGTAGAAAGGGAGATCGAACGAACCATCAGGCGTAAAATGGGGATTTTTGCCAACTAGGTCCGGTTTTAAGCGAATTTCTTATCTAACTGAGAATAGCATTGTTGAGTGCGGCATTTGTGCCTCTTCGCTCTAGTATCTAGAGGTCGTATTATGTGAGTGCGTTTTCGTATCGCTTACTTTGTGTGAAGTATTTACCATATCCCTCATAATTAAGGCCAAAGCCGTGAAACTCTAAATCGCCGTAAGATTTCGATTTTTTGCTATCGAGTTGCGAAATACATATCCCGGCAACCGATGCGTCTGCTTCAGCTAGTCTTGAAAGACCGTTTTCTATTAACTTTATCGGTGTTTCGTGCGGCTTCACTACATATAAAACGGTATCGACCAATTGGCCTAAAACAATTGCGTCACTTACTACATGGGTTGGCGCACTATCGATGATGATCCTATCGTAATGACTTCGCAGTGCATTTAACCCTTTCGCGAATTTCTCTGTTGCTAGCAGTTCCAACGGGTTTTCAGGCACAGGCCCACTGGTCAGACAATCGAACGAACCCAACACATCCGCATGAACCGATCCAAGTTGTACAGAGTTTTCCAGAAGTAAATTTGTGAGCCCCATAGAATCAGCTTGAAAGCCTAGTGCAGTCGCTATCGAAGGCCGTCTTAGGTCGCAATCAATTAGTAAAGTGCGCTCAAGTTGCCCGAAGGAATAAGCAAGACTCAAGGCTACGGTGGATTTACCTTCGTTAGGAACTGACGACGTAACCAGTATAACCTTCGAATCCTTTCCGCCACGGACCGAAAGCGCAGTACGACAAGTATTAACAGCTTCTAAAAAAGTGTCAGATTTATCGGCAACATCTGACGGAGTTAGTGGCGTATCAATTTTTCGCTTTAAAAAACCTTGCTCCACTTTAGGAATCACTCCCAGAAGTTTCGTTTTTAGGCGCTTCTCTATATCTGCCTTTCTGTTTACCGTATCGTCCAAATACTCTCTAATGAAAGAAATAGCAGCGGCAAGTAAAAGCGAGCCAAACATGACGAGTCCAATGATCAAAGCTTTGTTGGGTTTGATAGGCTTTGTTGGCACCCAAGCAGCTTCTGCCACAACAGCATTGGCCTCATCCAAGCCATCGGTGGTTCGGATTTCTGTGATTCTTTCAAACAACCTGTTGTACTGATCACGATTCGCTTCAGCCTCTCTTTCAAGCGCATCCAGAGACACTTTTTGCTGCCCAATATCTTGACTACTTTGCTTGCCCTGGTCTACATCAGTTTCGAGGGACTCAACTCGCTGCTGTAGAAGTTGATAGTCAGTTTCGAAAGTCACGACGGCGCGCTCAATATTGTTGTTTAGAGCGGAGCGCAGTGATGCAAATTTAGACTCAGCATCAACGATGATTGGATGTTTCGCACCATAGCGATTTCTTAGCTCGTTAAGATCGCGTTGCGCCCGCACAAGATCAGCCTTAGCAGAACGAACGGTTACATCATTTTGAACATATGGCAGGGTTTCTAGTAAGTTTGGTGAAGATGTTTTAATTGTTTGAGTCTTAAGATATAGATCTCTTGCATTGGATAGTTCACCTTTGGCCTTAGCAAGCTCGCTGCTCATAAATAACAATTGCTGATCGCTGAGGCGCCCAACATCACCATCAAGATCGATCAAACCGTTTGCTCTCTTGAAAGATAACAAGGCGCTTTCGGACTCGTCCAGCTTCACTTTTAATTCCTGAATTCGGCTATCCATCCATTCCGACGCCTCGTCCCTACGAAACTTACGCTGCTCTATCGCATTTTCGATGTACTGATTCGCTACTGCATTCGCAACAATCGCTGAATATTCTGGATCGCTAGATTCATACTTAATTGTCACTAACTTGGTTTTTACTACCGGAGATATACTTAATGATTCTCTAAATTGGTTGATAGCTTTGTTATATTGAGCATTGTTAAGACGATCAATCAAACTTGCCGTCACATCAAGCACAGCATCATTTGATTCCCCATCGACAGATGAATTAGAACTCTCATCACTGCTATCAGAAACAGTGGAGTCGTTAAGTGAGGGGTGTGCAAGCATTTTAGCAAGCTGTGATTGAGACAGAGTATTGTTTGCCGCTAGCTCACCCAACACACGCTCTGCAAGCGCCCGAGATTTCAATACTGCATATTGAGTCCCGTAGTAGCTATTCGATTCCTGTTCAGAATTAACCAGATCTTCGATTGAAATGATATTCGCTTTTTGGGATTCCAGCAGCAATGTAGCTTTAGCAGCATAAATAGGGGTTGCCACTAACGAATATGCAACCGCCAGTGAAGTCATAAGAGCTGTAAAAAAAATGATTAACCACTTATTTTTAAGCAATGCGCTCCAATAAAATTGGAAGTCCAATTTCTTTTTGCCTACATCTTCAAGGTACTCCCCTCGAGAATGGAGATTCCTTAGTTCGTTAGGTTTTTCTGAATACATTCTACGCAGCATGCTTAGATTAAATTTTCCATCTACAAATGGTGTAATTAGCGATTTTTGCTCATATCCAACTTTTTGCTAGTAAAACCTTCCCAGCAGGGGCTAAGCAACTTTGATCTACTGTTCAATCCATTGTACTAGCAGCGTCAGCAACTAGATGCCTATGCGCGTGATTAGTTCTACAGGGAGGGGACTACGTCACAGTTTTAATATTACTTGGGATAGGATTTTCTTCAAACAAGCTTCCAAGCCGTTCATTCACTATAGCGGTTTCTTGAGCAATCAAGAAGACCACAGCGGAAAAATACAAGGCGTAGCTTAGATCTACATCTACCTCGATAAATGTCATTTGAACAACGGGGGTTATAAGCCCGAAGCACAAAAAATAGGGCCGAATATAATTACCACCATGAGCGTTTAGCGTGTTGACACTTGCCGTTAAGTTAGCCGCCCGCCTATAAAGAAAAAACAAAAATAACAAAAAGAAAGTTGACCCTATCATCCCAAATTTGAAAAAGACTCCCAAATAAGTACTGTGCGAACCCAGCGGTATACCCAGCTGCCAATGATCTATTTGTGTGCCGTGTCCAAAAAGTAACTTATCAGCCGATGAAGTCGTTTCTTGCCAGATCAATAAATAATTTAACCCCCGTCCTTCATTAGAGTGGGTTTTATCTACGAGCCTGGATTCAATTCCATCGCTCAGCCCTGTTAGAAACAGTAAACCAATCACGGCTACTCCGACTAGAATAGGGATAAGTTTTGCCACAAAATTGGTTTTGAATGCAAAAGGAAATACTGCCAATGCCACCGCTAAACCGATCCAGGTACTTCGGCTTAATGATGAGTAAATACTGAAAATATCCATATACATCAATACAAGGCAAAGGATCGCGAGCAGACTAAATCCATCCCGCCAAAATTTGTACACAAAATAAGCCTTTATTGCCATAGTCGAAGCAAGTACTCCAGCCATGGTGTTCGGGTACATCATCAGCCCTCTTGGTCGAAAAAAACCTTTAGAAAACCATGAGGCTTCGGCTTGCACTGAGGCCTTATTCAACATCCCAGATATATATTTCGAGCCCATGTCTGGCATGACGTAACCCAGAACAGATTTAAATGAAATCGAAAAGCCACCACTTGCAAGAAATGCCACTATCGAACACTGTACTGAAAAAAGCAGCAGCGCAAAATATAATTTATCTGTTGTATCAGCCTTCCTAGCTGAGGCGAAGGTCGCGGACACAAAGATAAAAAGCATCGCCATGTAGACGCCTTGGTTTCTTATGTAGGTCACGAGCCGATCAGGCGTTAATATTTGAAACGCCGAAAAAAACGTAGCGAACACGAAGAACGCAAAAAACCAAACCTCTCTACCCGGTTTTGGCTCTTCTGTGGCTAAATAGGTAAAGAATCCGACTAAACAGATTAGAGCAAAAAAGAACTGGTCTATACCAAGAAACCAAAAAAATATAAACGCGCCGAAATAAGCAATAAGAAGCTTATGGAACATCTCTTTCCCCTACCCATTCGCCTACTCGGCCTCCGATCAATTTGTTCAATTGATCTAAGTCTGTGGAAAACTCTTGTAAGAGTAGAGATTGTGTTTCCTTAGAAACATCACCTTTAACGGTAGAGAAACTTTTAAACAATAACCCAAGCTTTTTGCGGAGCGTTGGGGGAATAATGACTCGAAGCGCAGAATTCAGGATTCCCTCAGAGAGTAAGAGCCGATGCACGACTTTCCATTTCCCGGAAACAACACCCGATTTATTAGAGCTAAACTCTTCATAAATTATCTGGCTTGTATCTAGCCCTAAAAACTCTATAACCTCTTTTAGATATAGCTTCTGATTTTTCACGAAGTCTTCAAAGAACAGAATTTTGACATTATCTTCGCCAAAGATATCGATATATTCCTTAACAAAATCAAAATACAGACTGTTACGTTTTAAGCCCCAAAACCACTCCCAGCCTTTGGCTAAGCGATCATCTTCCGCAGCTAAAGCGTCTTCAAAACTGCCGTGCTCTCGACCATCTCGCGCTAGGTGCTGATAATTACTAAAAGAACGCTTAACGGGTTCCCTCAATAAAATGATTATTTTTGCTTCAGGATTGTGCTTATAAATATTGGTAGCCGCTCCTTCGAGCGAATACGATGGACACACTTCGCCAAGCAACGAATCTTGCTCATAATCAAAATCGTCGATGTAATCCTCTAAGGAGGTGACGGTCGGTTCATTAACGCTGGAGTTGTCAAGCGGCCCAGTAAATGCGGGCTTTCCTGAGATACCAAAACTAAAGTAGTTGGTCTCTTTTCTTTGAGGTAGAGATATATTGTTTTGCAGGCTGAGCAAATCATGCAAGGTGGTAGTTCCAGCCTTCGCTACACCGACACAAAAGAAATCAACTTTGAATTTATCAGCTGTCATTCAAACTACCCAAATTCCTTATCAAAACATTCGGCACTCATAAGAAATATAATTCCACTTTTCGACAGTTGATAATTTATTTCGGCTAAACACAGATAAATAGTGAGTGACTAGTTAGAAGTATGGATCTGATAACCGTACTTTCTAATTAGCGGTAGAGTCATTGTTGCAATGGCTAATTGTTTGCGCTTGGTCATTTTTTCACGCCAAGAGTTGTCAGGTCGAAGCGGTATCCAACCAGACTGGTGACGCATTGGGTTACCTGCGATAGTGTGGTTTACACCTAACTTCACTCCTTCAGGGCCGATAAAGTTAGACAAGTCAGAATCAGCAGCTGCGCCAACCAAATCCAATATCTCCCGAATTTTCGCTTCGGGCTGAAGAACTAGATCTTCGTACCTCATACGTATATTTGGGGAGTTCTTTGCCACAGCATGCATCTCTGCGTTATAGCCAACATATCTTGCGGCTCCGGAAACAGTGCTGTAACGAGGCATATAACGAGCCTTGTCAAGATCATCCGTCATACGAACCTGCTTCATCCATGAGTTTAATGTGCCACGAGGATCACGAACTAGATGAACAAACCGAGGCGACAGTCCATCAATGCGTTGCAAAATAGCCCCGTACGAGGCTATTTTTGAGGCATCAACGATGTAACGCGAGCCCGTAATTTTTCTAATTGACTGATACAGGGGCAAGATCAATTCACCATATTCACTCACTGCCTGATCAGTCGTGCTGCGCAAGCCCGGTTTGAGCAACGCAGGCACATGCCATGGCTTATCAGTTTTAATACGTAGTTCTTGTAACCGAGGTACCGATAGTTGGTTCCAGCCGCCGTAAGCATCATCACCCACCGCTTGCCAAAAATCACAAGCACTGAATCGTTCACCACATCCGCAAACTCGATCTTCGATGATCCCTCGCAGGAAGACATCTCGAACTTCACCCACAGCAACAAAGTCGGGCACTTCTGCCAGCATCCGAGCGAGTAGCGTACTACCGCTTCGTCCCCAACCACCCACGAACACGATGTCAACATCTGTCGCATTTGTGGAACTTGAATTCGAGTCTTCCATAGTTTGCCGTATTAATCTTTGCAGTAAGTTACATAAAGTTATTTGGCGAGAGTGCACACAAACAGTAAATTGCAGCGAACCACAGTAGCTGTAAATCTAAAAAATTGTACTCTTGCTAAGCTATCAGCACAGATTGCAAGGGTATAAATTAGTGCCTTGCGGGAACATCTTTGTCGGATGTGAACGAGCTATTGAAGTTGATAACCCAGTCATCTGAACTAAACACCACCGCGTTCACATTATTTAACACTTTTTACAATTTCTAGACTCTATTGTTTTCAATCTTGCCAGACTACCGTTAGCGGCAAAAAAGATAACTCCGCCAATCATTTACTAGCGCCAGCACTAGAAAACCAAATACTGAGACGTACCATTAACAAGGAACTGTGACGCAGTCCTCGTTTGTATGGTTGTGCTAACTATAGTAAACGATGACAATGCTTCGCAGTCAGGTGAGCCAGTGATTGTTCAGACAACAATGACGGCCACGAACTAAATAATCGAACTTGTTTCACTGAACCTAATAGGCCAGTGATTCAAAAATAAATCACGTTAGAGGATGTTCGAAAGTTGAATACTGTAGAGAAATTAGAAATCAATACTGCCCCCGATCATATAAGCGCAAAGCAATCTGACGCTTCAGCTAGACTGATCAGCGCTGAAGGCAATAGTCACTATAATGCGAATATAAATAATGCGCATTTAAGCCAATCAGCCAATGAAAACAGTTTTAAATCATTGCTTGGGAGGTTCCAATTCAGACACGAGCCAGATTTACCCCGTAGTCACGCGGCGGTAGATTTAATCCTAACAATCCTTTGCTTTGCAACGATTCATTTTCTGTATCTAGGCACTCTGGATTTATCCTCGCATAGAAGTATCGCTCTATTTAGTGCTCTGGTACTAGTATGCCTGTCGCTTTACGCCGGTGGCATGTATAGCACTAAACGGCTACGACGCCTAAACAGAGAATTAACAAACCTAGTGCTTTGCTGGGCCTTCGCCTTCGCAGCCATCGGCCTATTTGCCTTTCTTTCAAAAACTGGTGCTGAAATCTCAAGAGTTTGGATAACCCTGTCAATGCTGCTATCGCTGACCTCACTTATCGGCATTAGAATTCTAGGCAGCCTGGGATTTATGGCAAGAAAACAAAGTGACGGCAGAAACATAGTCATTTTAGGGAATTCAACAGGTATTGATCCTTTAATGAGGGATCTCAGAAAATTATCCAATTCGCAAATTAACCTCGCTAAAGTTTTCAATGTATCAACAGAAAAAGATTCAGATTTGCTGAACGATTCAGCCAAGCAACTCACTAATTTTGTTGAAAGCCAACGACAATCCGGTGCTGCAATAGAACAAGTTTGGATCGCTATTTCAGAAAACCAATCGCTAGTTGTTGAACAAGTCTCAGCAGCGCTGATTAATAGCTCTGTCGATGTGTGTGTAGTGCCAGATCAATATGCCGAGAGACTTCTAAAAGGCGATGTGACGCGATTTGGCGATACCGATATTGTAAACGTCTCGGAGATTTCCCTATCAGCAGCTGCTGATCAATATAAGCGTATTTTCGATGCATTCACGGCATCCCTAGCATTGCTAATCTTAGGCATACCAATGATTATCGTTGCTGCCCTAATTAGGCTTGAGTCTGCCGGACCGGTACTGTTTCGACAGAAGCGATATGGCGTTGATGGCCGAGAAATCGAAATCCTCAAGTTTAGAAGTATGCATGTACATTCAGATAAAGAAGTACAGCAAGCTACCAAACATGACGCCAGAGTTACTCGCGTGGGCAAATTCATAAGAAAAACATCGTTGGACGAGTTGCCTCAACTAATTAACGTTTTAAACGGGACTATGTCTCTAGTTGGACCACGCCCACACGCTGTATCCCACAACGAAATGTGGCGACGAGAAATCCAAGGGTATATGCTAAGGCATAAGGTTAGACCCGGAATCACTGGCTGGGCACAAGTTAACGGCTGGCGAGGAGAAACAGACACTGCTTTCAAAATGCAGCAGCGCGTTAAATACGACCTAGAGTACATAAGAAGTTGGTCACCGTGGCTGGATCTGAAAATTCTGCTTCTTACGGTAGCAGTGGGCTTTGTCCACAAAAATGCCTACTGAAGCACTCTCAAATTATGACGCAAGTCATACGATATCCCAGAATTGAGTCTATACTGACTCAATAAGCTGACGATTAGATTTTGGCTAAAATACATCTAGCCTACCTAATATGATCAGCGCACATACAATAGTTGATAATAACTAGATCTTGTTGAATGAGGTTTTAACTAGGGTTTTCACTAAAGTGAGCCTAAGGTAGAGTTCAATCGACACTCGGCTGTTGTATTAATAATAATAAATTAATGGGGAGAAGTTAGATGTTAAGCCGAAATCTAATTTGCACGAGCACTGCCGAGTTTTCCGACGCTAAAACCGTAACCTTCCTTAACCCCTACAGTTTCCTCCAAATTAACAATTCGAATATAGATCTAAACAAATTCGATAAAGTTTGTATCGATGGAATCGCCCTAAAAATATTTCTCGACCTGGTTTACCGCGACTCTAAAATTGAGCGACTAAGCTTTGATTTCACATCAGTAGCCCACCTGGTTTTTAATAATGCAGCAGCTCAGGCTCAGCGAGGCTTTATACTGGGCTCTGATCCAACATCGAACCAGACATTCTTAGAAAAAGTCACCGATATGTTTCCCGGCATTAGCCTAAGCGGTCGCTCGGGTTACTTCGGCGATACTGAAGAATCGCTAGCATGCATTGGAGAACTGGCCGCCTCTAACTACGATTTTATTGTTATCGGCATGGGAGCCGTAAAACAGGAAGAAGTGGCAATTGCCCTTATGGAATCGGGATTCCAAGGACGAATATACACCTGCGGGGGTTTCATACACCAAACTGCTCTGGGCGATGGGGAATACTACCCTGCGTGGATCGACAAGCTAAACCTGCGTTTCGCATATCGAATGTACAAGGAACCCTCCACCATTCGGCGATACCTGATCGACTATCCGAAGGCATTCATTTTGCTTACTCGTAACATTAAGACTTTCAAGCAGTAATTATTATGAGCGGGTTCCTAGGAGCAGCTTTTCGAAGTTTTTCAGGTCGTATCTTAGGCGCTGCAAGCGCTTTGATTGCAACCTATTCCGTCACAACAAATCTGTCGATCAGTGACAGTGGCCTATTCTTTCTAAGTCTTGGCTTTGCACTTTTTTTCTCACACTTACTACGCTTCGGATTGGATAACTTTGTACTCAAAAAGTGCGCGATTTTTCTAAACGAACGAAGCTACCCTGAGTTTTTATCAATCGTCTTAGTCAGCGCTTTAGCGTGCATCGTTGGTAGTGTGCTGATTTACATGATTTTGCAGGCTTCGGCTTGGGTCGTAAGCTATAAATACTTGCACTATCTATTACTGATTTTTCCAGCTGGTGTTGCAGCAGCATTGCTGGGCATCATTGCCCACTCCCTTCATGCCTCAGGCTTTGTTTTTATAGGTTCGATAACAAACATTTCTCTTCACTACATTATTTTTTCGGTGTTGATTTGGATTTTGTCCCCACCTGGTACGTCCGAAGTTATCTTCCTTTTTACCGCAGCTTGTTTCGCCGCCCTACTAATCCAAATAGTTGTGGCTCTGTGCTTGTATGCCTATAAGGGAATCAAATTTGCGGAATGGAAAAACGTACAACTACGCAATGTTAACTATCGGGAAGTCTATCGTACTACCCTACCCTTATGGATGGTTGTCATCGCACAACAGCTAAATCAGTGGGGCGCACAATTTATATCATCGGTCCACGTATCAGAAGAAGAACTTGCACTTCTTGCTATCGCCACAAGACTAGCCCTACTAGTACCCATGATCCTCACTGCGGTCAACATGGTTGTATCACCTAAATTTGCAGCGCTTTACCACCAGGGCGATATGGAGCAAACCGAAGCGCTTCTTGCTAAATCATTGAAACTCTTAGCCCTGGTTTCATCGTTTATTTTTATCGTCATGTTTCTCTTTGGCGACTTTGTGCTAGGGATTTTTGGCGAACAATACATCGAGGCTGCTGGCTTGCTTTCGATACTAGTGTGTGGCCAGTTAGTCAATGCGCTAACTGGACCATGCGGAAAGCTGCTTATGATGAGCGGATTTGAAAAGGATGTTCGTAATTCATCGATAGTGGTTACTGTCTTCGGCCTCGTACTTGCGCTTATATTAGTCGCTCAGTACGGCGTATACGGCGCAGCTATCTCGACGGCAATCACAATCGCAACGCAGAATATCGCTTTCGCGTACCTCGTTAAACACCGTTTGCAGATAAACCTTTTAAAGGTATATTCAAAGTTCTTTTGAACTCACATACTATCGATTGCTCTGTAAGCAACATTCGGATTAGATTCGACACGAACCACTTGCCAAAAAATTCAAACTAATGAACTCATAGCAGTTTTTTATGTACTCTACTAACTTTTCTGAAGACTAGATGTAACACACGCAACACGTTAAAGCGTTAACACATACTCAACTTTGCAGTCGGTGCAGTAAGTATTACGGGTGTTAAGTCGCCACCTCTACCAATTAGAAACAAGAAGCATTGGCATGAGTTCTTCAAGTTGGTTACCCGTTTGTTCAGTGGTGTTACTTAGCCTAACGGCTTGCGAAAAAAGCGGGGACGCCGCCGGCGAACCCTCCGGTGTCGATATAACGGCAGCCGCCGCTATCGTGGCCGAAGGACGTATGCCTACAGGTGACTGGACACCAGACACCTACTACGAGCCAAACAGTCTTATCAGCCACGATGGGCAGGTATTCCTCAGTATTCTCGCAAGCGATTCAATAGAACCTGGAACGTCTACAGAGCATTGGGTACTCACACCACTTAACTCCGTTTCTGACTCTGATTCGACTGACACTACGATCCTTGCGGCGGCCTCACAGCCGGTGATGATCTGGCGTGGGCCATGGATCGACGGAGAGCAGTACGGTTTGGGTGATGTCGTGGCGAGGCTTGGTCAAGCTTACATAGCCACTTCCGACAGCCTCGATGATGTCACGCCAGAGGACAGTGTATTTTGGGATCTTCTGGCTAGCCGCGGAGCACCAGGACCTGCCGGAATACAAGGTAACCAAGGACCTCAAGGGGTCATAGGCGCTGAAGGAGTGAAAGGTGATACCGGCGACGCTGGCCCTGTTGGTGCTACTGGACCCAAAGGCGATACCGGTGACGCTGGACCTGTCGGTGCTACCGGCCGCAAAGGCGATACCGGTGACGCGGGACCTGTCGGTGCTACTGGCCTCAAAGGCGATACCGGTGACGCTGGACCTGCTGGTGCTACTGGCCTCAAAGGCGAT
>CALGND010000073.1 GCA_937958675.1 uncultured Granulosicoccaceae bacterium | reverse complement strand
ATGAGTGCCTCTCTGGGTAACATGGGTGAGGATCACTGGGATTGGCATCGATATGACACCGTTAAAGGCTCCGACTGGCTAGGTGATCAAGACGCAATCGAATATATGTGTCGCGAAGCAGTCCCAGCAGTAATCGAACTCGAACATTTTGGTGTGCCATTCTCGCGCACTGAAGATGGCAAAATTTATCAGCGCCCTTTTGGTGGTATGACAACCAACTTTGGCGAAGGTGCAGCGGCGCAACGCACTTGTGCAGCGGCTGACCGTACCGGCCATGCAATCTTGCATACGCTTTATCAACAGTCGTTAAAGCATCAAGCCGAATTTTATATTGAACACTTCGCCATCGATCTCATTATGGATGACGGTGTATGCCGCGGTGTGATGTCACTGGATTTAGCAACGGGTGAGTTGCATCGTTTTCGTGCTCACACAGTTGTATTAGCCACTGGCGGTTGCGGTCGTACTTACTTTTCCGCCACCTCTGCTCATACATGTACAGGCGATGGTAACGCCATGGCACTACGAGCGGGTCTGCCGCTACAGGATATGGAATTTGTGCAATTTCACCCAACTGGAATTTACGGCGCAGGTGTGTTGATCACCGAAGGTGTTCGTGGTGAAGGTGGATACCTAACTAACAACGAAGGCGAGCGTTTTATGGAGCGCTATGCACCTAACGCTAAAGATCTTGCCTCACGCGATGTCGTCAGCCGATCCATGACAATGGAAATCAATGCAGGCCGTGGAGTAGGATCTGAGAACGATCATATCTTTCTAAACCTGATGCATTTAGGTAGCGATGTGATCGACAAACGCTTACCAGGTATATCTGAGTCTGCCAAAATCTTCGCCAATGTAGATGTAAACAAAGAACCTATCCCTGTGTTGCCAACAGTGCATTACAACATGGGCGGCATACCCACCAACTATCACGGCGAAGTGGTTACTCTTGCTAATGGCGACCCCGACACCATCGTGCCAGGTTTAATGGCAATTGGTGAAGCCGCTTGTGTATCAGTGCACGGAGCCAATCGATTAGGTAGTAACTCCTTACTGGATATCGTGGTGTTTGGCCGCGCAGCCGCATTACGTGCAGCGGAGCTGATCACCCCGGGCGATTCACACAAACCTTTACCTGAATCAGCCAGCGAGCCAGTACTCAGCCACCTTGATAAGATCCGTAATGCCAAAGGTAATACCGGTACTGCACAAATCCGCGACGATATGCAGCGCACTATGCAGAAACACGCTGCTGTTTTTAGAACCGGTGACAATATGCAAGTAGGTGTCGATAAGATGCGCATTGTCGTTGATTCGTTTGACGATGTACGCGTTGATGATCCTAGCTTAATTTGGAACACCGATTTGGTTGAAACCTTAGAGCTTGAAAATCTCTTAGCTCAGGCGCAAACCATTATTCATGGTGCGAACAACCGCACGGAAAGTCGTGGCGCACACGCGCGTGACGACTTCGAAGATCGTGATGACGATAATTGGATGAAGCATACCCTGGCCTGGACCGATGAAAAGGCTAACGTCACTATTGATTACCGCCCGGTTCATATGAACACCTTGACCGATGATTGCGAAGTTATTCCACCCAAGCCTCGGGTGTACTAACCAACCGCTACCACGTTCACACAGGAGATACTCATGGCGGAATTTTCACTGCCGGTTAATTCAATCGTTAAGAAAGGTGTTCATCACCCTG
Organism: uncultured Granulosicoccaceae bacterium; assembly: GCA_937958675.1. Classification (GTDB taxonomy): domain Bacteria; phylum Pseudomonadota; class Gammaproteobacteria; order Granulosicoccales; family Granulosicoccaceae; genus Granulosicoccus. Next base: position 12,343 of record CALGND010000073.1, on the reverse strand, counting down.
CGCCTGACGGCGCGACAAACACGCGCACATTCAAGATCTATCGTTACAACCCCGACAGCGGCGAAAATCCTCGGGTCGACAGCTACGATGTCGATATGGACAACTGCGGTCCAATGGTGCTCGATGCGATAATAAAAATCAAAACCGAAATGGATTCGACACTAACGTTTCGTCGTTCTTGCAGAGAGGGGATTTGCGGCTCCTGCGCGATGAACATCGACGGCGGGAATACCTTGGCCTGCACCATGGCGCTGTCAGACATCACAGGCGATGTCACCATTTATCCATTGCCACATCAACCGGTGGTGAAAGATCTGGTATCTGATTTGACCAACTTCTATGCACAGTATGCGTCGATCGAACCGTGGCTAAAATCCGATACGCCCGCACCACCTGATAGCGAAAGGTTGCAAACGCCCACTGATCGGGAACAACTCGACGGTGCTTACGAATGCATACTCTGTGCATGTTGCTCAACTAGCTGCCCAAGCTACTGGTGGAACAGCGATCGCTACCTTGGTCCAGCGGCCCTTCTGGCCTCATACCGTTGGTTAGCCGATAGCCGAGACGATGCAACTGGTGAACGTTTAGACGAGCTAGAAGATCCGTTCAAGCTCTATCGTTGTCACACGATCATGAATTGCACTCAGGTTTGCCCTAAAGGCCTAAATCCAGCCAAAGCCATTGCTGAAACCAAAAAGATGATGGTCCAACGCAGAATGTGACCATCGAGAGCAATAGTGTCGGCGAAAATCAGCTTGCTAAGCTTAAATGGCGAAGCAGACGCGGCATGCGCGAATTGGACCGCGCCATGCTTGCCTATCTAGACAAGCACTTCGAAACTGCTACTAATGCTGAACAAAAGATGTTTGAGCAGTTGCTAAACGAACAAGACCCCTTTATATTCAGTTTACTCAATCAGCGTATCAAGGATGATCGCTATCAAACCATCATGGACAAGATCGCCGCAACCCTTCGCGATTAGGGTCAAACCTTCGGCTTTTCACAAAGCAGCATTTTTCACTTTCGCCGCAGCTGTAGCAGCACTACTCCTATTCAGCCCCCTCAGCCTGTTTGCTAAGCTTACGTGTATAGCACTGATGATTGCCTATGCATGGTCCGAGTGGCAACAACTACGATCAACACCGTTACAAGTGCTGTGCTGCTCACCAGCAGGCACTTGGAGTGTGTATAACGGGGTCGATAGTTTTTCAGGCCAGTTGAGCAATCATACTTATCGCAGCCGCTGGCTAAGTATAGTGGCGATCAAGAATGTACGCAGAGACATCCGCTACGTCATCGTATTCTATGATTCTGTAGAGTGTCGCAGCTATAGTTTGCTGCAAATGCATCTGAAGTTTCCAATATGACGGCGTTTTAAGTATGCTGCGGTACTCTTATATTAGCAATGAAGTAAGGCATGCGCGTTTATAGCCTACATGGAAGCCACAGCCAGCCTAAGGACATATACAGATGATAAGTGGTATCGGAATTGACTTGGTCACAATAAGCCGAATACGAAAAGTCTATGAACGATTCGGTGATCGATTCGAAAAACGAATCTTGCACCCGATCGAACAAGCGCAGCTCGCCAAACACAGCAAGCCTATTCACTTTATGGCGAAGCGATTTGCAGTTAAAGAAGCAGCACTCAAGGCACTGGGCACAGGAGAACGTAGTGGGATTTTATTTAAGGATGTGTATGTGCTACATGACGAACTGGGTAAGCCACATTTAAAAACCGACGGCGAAGCCTTACAGTACTGCCAAAGAATGAAAATCAACGCAATGCATGTCAGCATAAGCGACGAAGGCGACCAAGTGGCCGCCTTCGTTGTTTGTGAAACTCAGCAAAGCTAAGTCGCTGGCTATTCCACTAACGCTTGCTGTAAGCTCGTATGTAGTCAATATGTAGCTCAGTTGGAAACTGTGTAGAACTCTGAGGCGAACCCGGCCATACACCGCCTACCGCAAGATTAGCGATCAAGTACATAGCTTGGCTTGCAACGTTCTCCCCTTCAATCCGATATTTAGGCATACCGTCTATGTAAAAAACCAACAATTGTTCTTCCCAGCGCACACCATAGGTATGAAACTCAGTGGTGGCATTCTCCGTAGAGACTTCCCACTGGCCAGGCGAACGTAAGTTACCTTCGGCATCATGATAATTATAATTATGAAATACCGAATTTGGCTTACCACCATCATGTTCAGCAATAAACAGCTGTGGCTTAAGATCAACGAAATCAGCACCCAACATCCAAAAACCCGACCAGAGTCCAAACCCTTCTGGCATCTTTGCGCGCATTTCGATGTAACCGTATGTGGTAGTAAACTTCGTGGCACTAGTGATGGCGCCAGAGAGATAGGATTGACCATTAGCTCTATTACTTAACTCAGCAGGCGTTTCAGTTGCCGTGATAATCAATGCATCGCCATCAAAAGAAAACGGATCAAAACCAAAATCAGGATCAACCAAGCTATCGACGTAGTACTGCTCTTCTTCATTGATCACAAGATCAGAGCCCCACTGATAAGCCGTATTCCATTTAGTGGCATCAAGTGATGTGCCAGTAAATTCGTCACCAAATATCTTATCGTATGAAACCGCCTCTATAGTCACAACCTCCCCCGCATCGGATACCAATACATCTGTTGAAGGTACATCCGTTGAAGGCGCTGTATCGGTCTCCGGCAAAACACTTCCGGGGATTTCATCCGCTGGGTCAGCTTCTGCTTGCTCTTTTACGTCGTTAAGCTTACCGCGAAAACGATCGTCCAAATCACTATCACCACAAGCTATAAGCATAAGCGCAGCAAGACATATCGATAGACTGGCTTTCATGTTTGTTTTATATAATTTCATTGTCAATATGCTCAGTAGTAGTATCGTATGCCCAGCCCGAACGAGTCATTGTCGCCAATTTCGAACTGTGAGGTCAGATCAAGTTGATTATTAATGTGTACGAAACCACCACCTAAGAAATGTATATCTCCATCGAAGAAACTGCTGTAACCAACACCTGCTTGCAGTTCCACCAGTTGATTAACAACAAAGCGACTCGCAAGGCTCAGTGCCAAGCCAGTATCATTGTCTGACGCATTAATATCGCCCGAACTAAGATCAAAACGACCATGCTCAATCCCGGCAGTAGCAACCACAGTCATACGAGTTGCAGTGGGCGGAGTTAGGTAGTACCCCGCACCAAAAAATACTTCTTGATAGGTGTCAGCCAAGCCAGCTCTACCCACGTAATGCCATTTATTTAAAGTTGAATAGCTACCGGATAGAGCCATACCACCACCACCGTAGTCGTAACCCAGCGGTAGAGCTTGCAAATACTCAAAGTCGTTGTAATTAGTTTGCACGCCTGCAGGCAGCTGTAAGGCTGCGAATGGTGCTGTTGCCGCAGAGTCGTTATTAGTTTCAGCTACAATCGATGCCGAACGCTCGACCGCTTTTTTCTCAGCTAACTTAGCCGCTTCATCTGCTTGGGCTTGCTCAGCTAACTTAGCCGCTTCATCTGCTTGGGCTTGCTCAGCTAACTTAGCCGCTTCATCTGCTTGGGCTTGCTTAGCTAACTTAGCCGCTTCATCTGCTTGAGCCTGCTTAGCTAACTTAGCCGCTTCATCTGCCTGAGCTTGCTTAGCTAACTTAGCCGCTTCATCTGCCTGAGCTTGCTTAGCTAACTTAGCCGCTTCATCTGCTTGAGCTTGCTTAGCTAACTTAGCCTCCTCTGCTTGAGCTTGCTCGGCTAATCCAGCCTCATAGGCCATACGAGCTTGTTCTGCTGCTAACCTCAATTCTTCTACCGATTGAGTTGCAGACTGCTCAGCTTCTGTTGTTTGAATGCTAGTGCTGGGGGCTATTTCTTGATCCCATGCCGCTCTGCGCTCGGCTTCCAATGCTTGCTGTTGCTCAGCAAGTAATTGTTCTTCATCTACACGACGAGCTGCTACACGTTCAGCTTCGACGGGCTCATTGACTTCAGAGACCACATTGCTTACCACTTCAGTATCTACTGATGCTGTAACCGAAGGCTCATCGTCAGACGCTTTAAACAATGCTGGGTCGATATAACGCGACCCTCCTGTCACAGCGACAGCGGTTGTTGATGCTTCTTGGACCACCTGCTCCTGTTCATACAATGCTTGCATGTTCCAGTTTGGCCCTGCAGATTGGCAGTCAATACCAGGCTCATAAGAACCCGAGCATGAAGCCTCGACCACGCTACCCTCACTAAAAGGACCGTGACCACACTGTGGATCAGCATAAACCGGAAAATTAAATATTCCATCAGTTCTAACAAGCTTAGGGCCATCGCCGATTCGGTCGCATACCTGATCGATTGATTGACTACCTATCGGCGTCGGAACGAGTTGATTTCGTACAGAGCTATCCAACGCACCTGCACAGAAACATTGCCCGTTAGCAATATAACTACCATTCCATTCAGAAGCTTGCACTGGAGAGGCTAATAAGCTCCCAATTGCCGCGCTAAGTAAGGTACAGCGTAGTAAGGGGGTTCGCATTTACGTGAGTTCCACTGGTTTTCAACAACCCGTATGCTTCACGATCTATGCCAAACGTCCGTCAAAATCTGTGACTAATCTGTGTTCTCTCTTTAGCCTTTGCGAATTGTTCCGATAACAGGCTAGAACAACTGAAACCAAGGCTTTCGGACCACTCCTGATGATCGGTACGAATGACTTTGCGAGGCAGTTCACACATTACATCTACAACAAATGGTCCCCTGATATGAACACCCAATGGCCTTGGTCAAACGAGTTGTATAAAACAGCATCCACAACTTGTGGAGTAGCAGCGCTTATCCTGCTCAGCGCCTGTAGTGGAGGCAGCAGCGGAGACGGCGCGCCGATTTCACGACCAGCGCAGAGCGCCGCAGTCCTTGCAAGCGACGACACCACGACCCTTAGCTTTGCTCAAGCAGTCGCTGCAGGAGAGGTTGGTGTGGCAAATGCGCCATCAACGATAGCAGTGACTACCGTTGAGCCAGAAACAGTGACGGATGGAGGCACTGAAACTGTTGCCGAACAAAATCCAGTCACTGAGCCAGTTGTCGAGCCAGTGCCAAGCACAGAACCAGAAATTGCGGAAGCCAATGCCGCAGTTGTTACGACATTTAGCTCAAACACAAGCGATGATTTCGTTGGTGAAGTCTCTGAAGATGGAACAGTAACCGTCACTTGGGCGAAGGATCCTAAGGCCCGTGGATACAACGTCTATCGCCAAGCAGAATACATCGAAACGATATTTGGAGAACAGTGGATTCAATCTGATCTGTATGACGAAAGCTACTACTACGAGATACAAGCATTTGACGCCGCTGATAACCTTTACTACGTTGCGACAGGTTTAACCGTTGATGTTACTGGCACTGGTCGTACAAACCCTGATGAAGAACCCACCAACGACGGCATACTCGACGACTACGAACTCGTCTTTTCAGATGAATTCAACGGGGATTCACTCGATACCAGTAAGTGGAACACCTCGTATTTATGGGGAGATGATTTAATCATCAACAGCGAAGAGCAGCACTACGTTGACATTAACAACGATCCAGACTTTGGCTTCAATCCGTTTACGTTTGACGGTGAAAGTTTAACGATCAACTCAATTAAAACACCTGACTCGCTGCTGGAAAAAGCGAATGGCCAGCAGTATCTTTCTGGTGTAATCACTAGCTACGATGCGTTCAAGTTTACTTATGGCTACGTAGAAGCGCGCGCCAAAATGCCGTTTGGAAAAGGCTACTGGCCAGCTTTTTGGTTACTCAACGCCTACTATGTCGATGACAAGCCAGAAATCGATATCATGGAGTTTATCGGAGACGATCAGGATGTTGTTTATCACACGTACCATTACTATGATTCAGATGGCAACCTACGTTCAACAAAATCTGACCCAAGCGTCGGTATCGATTTCACAAGCGATTTCCATACATTTGCCGTGGAGTGGAGCCCGAGCACGATCGTATTCTATGTAGATGGCATCGAGCAACATAGAATAAGCGATCCAAAAGTATCTCAGCAAGACATGTACATTATCGCTAATACTGCGATTGGTGGTTGGTGGCCAGGTTCACCTGATGAATCAACTGCGTTCCCAGGTGAGTACAAGATCGACTACATTCGTGCCTACCAACGTACTACGCCGTTTGAGGACTTTCCACTCTTTGACTACGTGACTAAGGTACCGTTTGCTGATGATGTACCAGGCACTTCTCCAAACCATCTGCCTCCGTTCGAGTTGTGGCCAGAAGGTTATCCAGAGCGCTCGCAGTAATCGGTGAGCACTAGCTAGTGCCCGTTCAGGCACTAGCTAAGATCAAATAGATGAGGCGGTAATTTAAACGTCTGAATCATCAATCGGAATGCATCGCGGAGCACTGCCGCTTCGCGATGCTCTCCGATAGCATAGAACCCTACCGAATAGCCTAAGCCGTATAGCTCCGCTTGGAAAACCTGTAAGTCTAGTTTGTCCCCCGCCACCTCGTAATCACGCAACAGCAGTTCGTCCTCCTTAGCCGGACGCCCATCAATTAGTATTGTTCTTTCCAAACTACCATCGGTTTCGAATGCACCTGAAATGCTGCCGGGAATAATCTCAACCATTATGTAGTCTGAAAAATGATCGTTCTCGTCAGATCTTGGCGATTCAAATCCTACGGCATAACTTGTTTCAAGTTCATCAATTTCGCTTAGTGGTTCGTCTGCGATTATCAGAGTCCAACCATTTGGCACAGCCATCTCGAAATTGAAATCTGAATCGATGTAAGAACGTATCTCTTTAATGGCAGGAAGCGCATTGATCGGTTTTTCAGAAAATGTTTCGTGCAGATAAGCAGATATGCCGAGCCTATCGCGATTGAAATACGCAGTGGTCGCAACCGCAGAGCAGAGAAACATAAAGAGCATGGGACGCATGCCAATAGCTTCGGGCATTTGGCGCTATCGTGCCGCGAATAGCACCGCAAATCCAGCGCAGCAACTGTGACTGGCGTCTAATATTGGGTGAGTCTAAGCGCCCGTTTCGTCTGTGGTACCTTCAACAGTTGGGCTATCACCACCCGATGAATTACCCGCGGCATCTCTCGCTCTCACCGTGAACGTATAGCTTGTGCCCGGCAATAAACCCTGCAATGTCGCAGTTAAGGTAGTGCTGAAAGTAGTGCCCGTGGATTCGTCACCATCGTCGTAGTTCAGCGTGTAATCCACCACACCAATGTCATCCGTAGCACCACTCCAACTTACCGTTGCTGACGTCTCAGTTATATTGTCGAGCGTCGCGATGCCGGCCGTCCACGTGGGCGGTGTCTCATCAGGGTCGGGGTCTACGGCATCCGTGGTGTCCATTACACTTGGACCGTCGGTTGACTCATTACCCGCATCATCTCGCGCTTCTACTGTAAACGTGTACTCTGTGTCTGCGATGAGAGTGCTTATTGTTATGTTCGTCGTCGTACTCAATGCTGACCCCGTCGAACCAACACCATCGTAGGTTATCAAGTAACTGGTCACTCCCTCGGCATCTGATGCTCCACTCCAAGATAGCGTTACCGACGTCTCGGTTATCGCGTTAACCATCAATTCGCCTGCCGTCCATGTTGGCGCAGTAGCATCAATCGCTGCCTCTGTGGTACCAATAACGCTTGGGCCCGTAGTTGATTCGTTACCCGCGGCGTCAAACGCTTCAATTGTTATCGAATAATCTGTGTCAGGATCAAGACCCGTTAATAGTTCGCTGCTCGTAGAACTTAAGGCGGTATTTGTCACACCACCGCCTGTGTAGGTTACCTCGTAGCCAGTCACGCCAACATCGTCGGTTGCGCCAACCCATCTGACCCTCATCGATGTATCAGTTTCATTATTGACAGTAGCGGATGCAGTGCCCATCCATGTTGGTGCTGTAGCATCAATCGCAGCTTCTGTTGTACCCGTAGTGTCTGGCCCGGTGGTTGATTCATTACCCGCTGCATCGAGCGCTTCAATTGTAATCGTGTACGTTGTCTCGGGTTCAAGACCGGTTAATACCGTACTGGTTGATGTGCTTGCCACTGTATCCGTCGCACCGCCACCAGTGTAAGTGACCTCGTAGCTGGTCACACCCACAGCATCAGTCGCACCACTCCAGCTCACCATCATTGATGTTTCAGTTTCGCCGCTGACAGAAGCGGATCCACCACCTGTCCATGTTGGCGCGGTCGTGTCTGGCACTGGCGCTGGCTCATCTGTTGTACCGGTGGTATCCGGGCCCGTGGTTGATTCGTTACCCGCAGCATCGAGCGCTTCAATTGTAATCGTGTACGTTGTCTCGGGTTCAAGACCGGTTAATACCGTGCTGGTTGATGTGCTTACCACTGTATCCGTCGCACCACCACCGGTGTAGGTGACCTCGTAGCTGGTTACGCCCACAGCATCAGTCGCACCACTCCAGCTCACCATCATTGATGTTTCAGTTTCGCCGCTGACAGAAGCGGATCCACCGCCCGTCCATGTTGGCGCCGTCGTGTCTGGCACTGGCGCTGGCTCATCTGTTGTACCGGTGGTATCCGGGCCCGTGGTTGATTCGTTACCCGCAGCATCGAGCGCTTCAATTGTGATTGTGTACGTTGTCTCGGGTTCCAAACCGGTTAATACCGTACTGGTTGATGTGCTTGCCACTGTATCCGTCGCACCGCCACCGGTGTAAGTGACCTCATAGCTGGTCACACCCACAGCATCAGTCGCACCACTCCAGCTCACCATCATTGATGTTTCAGTTTCGCCGCTGACAGTAGCCGACCCGCCGCCCGTCCATGTGGGTGCGGTGGTGTCTGGCACCGGTGCTGGCTCATCTGTCGTGCCTGTGGTGTCCGGGCCAGTAGTTGACTGTTTACCGGTAGCATCTCGCGCTTCCACAGTAATCGTGTACGTTGTCTCAGGCTCTAGACCGGTTAATACCGTGCTGGTTGATGTGCTTACCACCGTATCAGTTACACCACCACCGGTGTAGGTGACTTCGTAGCTTGTCACACCCACACCATGCCTTGCACCGCTCCAACTCGCGGTCAAAGACGTATCGGTTTCACCTGAAATTACAATCGTGCCGTTAACCCAGGTTGGAGCAAGCGTAGCCTGACAGGCACTAGCATTAACTGTCGGAACACATGGATCATCATCATCAGCATCCGCTTCTTCTGATCGCCCATCGCTATCAGCATCAACTAGTGTGGATTCCCGATAGTTTGGTATCCCATCTCCATCTGAGTCGGCAGCCGCGGTTTCTTGGCTGTCTGGTTTTCCGTCTTCATCAGTATCGGTCGTACAACCAATAGTAAATTGCGAAATGTCACACGGCTCTCTTGCAGGGCTGTTGGAATCTTTTGGGTTACTACCGTTAGTCACTTCCAGAGCGTTACTTAGCCCATCGCTATCATCATCAAATGTTGAGGAATAATCATTGGCGAAGAACAGTAGAGTAGCCGCTCCCGCAATGTCTTGGCTTCGTTGCACAACGGCCAAGCGAGAACCTAATTGACTTGAATCATAAAAGGTTGCGCTAACAAACACACTGCTGTTTTCAGCTGCAAATGTGTCTGCCATCCAAAGATCACCCTCTCTAGTTAACGTAATCTGCTGTCCATTTAACGATGCTGTAGCTGTTATGGCTTGTTTTGTAGCCTCTGGAGCATCACTCAATGAAGCCGGCAATTCCAACGATATTCTGACTGGCACCGTGGTTATCGCTACACCTGGGCTATCGTCATCCAATGGATCAAAATTGTCATTTCGTTCTGCTAAATTCGACCGTCCATCCCCATCAGTATCGATAGATGTATCAAATTCACTGTTTAAAAACGTTAGCTGTGCAGAGGTCGCTCCAGCGGCAACGTTAAGCTCTTTAGTTGCGGTAGCCAACAATAGCGGACCGTTTACATAAACGGCCAAATCTTCAGACCAATTTACGATAACTTCAACATTCGAATTACTTGGAACCATCGTGGTACCAACCCATTGACCTGCTTCATTACGACTAAGCGGTACAGCCGTACCATCAACCAAAATTTCAAGCATCAAATCATCAGAGGCGATTCTAGATTGCGATATGACAGCCGGAGGTGAGAAGGCCATTGTTGTCGCGCCAGTCTCGTCACTATTGATTGTGCCGCTGTCAGAGTTGTTGCAAGCAGTGAGCAACAAGCTTGCTAGCAGTACCGACAAACCAAGGAGTTTTCGTACTACTGATAGTCTTGAAGTTAACATTGCCACCCCTATTGAAACGGCTCAACTAATATTTGTGTTGGTACATCTGGCCCCTGACCACCAGTACCACCACCCGATGAACCACTACTCGAGGACGCAGCCAATGCCCCTACTACAAGCAACCCCAACACACCGTAGATTATTTTGCGATTAGTTGATAACGACGTGCCTTGAGTGTCTGCAGACGCCACTACGGAATCAGCGCTAACCATCGCACGCTCAAGTGGATCAAAAGAGAACCCCTGTAGAGTACGATTGTCTCCACCATCACGCGCTTCTACGTAGTACTCAATTGCATTCGCAGTAACGGGAGCTGGATCTAGGGAAGCAGTATAAATTGAGGTGTTCGGTATTAACGTCATTGAGGCCGACGAATAACCTGCTTCGCCGTCATAACGAAAATTCAGTATCACACTAGTGACCAACACATTATCTGTTACGGTAGCCGAAAAGACTTGTGTTTCCCCGCGCACGCCTTCGTTAACAACCTCCAATTCAATTACTGGCGGTTCGGAGTCGAGATCCTGAGCCCAAGCTACATTTGAAAACGCAAACAGCGTCATGGTCAACAGGTGAAAAACCGAAATAAAAACCGTTGTAAATCGGCGAAAGTTAGATGCGGTCATTTATGCTCCAGGCATTACCAATCAATAACAGACCAACCCGAATTACTTCGCAGGCTAGACAATTTTATGGATCGCAGTGTAGCAGGCACACGTACGGTACTACCATCAGCTTTCCTAGCGCTGGTAATTTCCAAGGTTCCTATTATCGAACCATCAGATCTTCGTGCAGCCAATTTGGTCACTCTAGAGCTAATGGTTTGAGAATTTTGAAACAACTGCAACAGCTGCTGCACTCGAGCAGCAGATGAGCCCTGCGTTAATGATGTAACGGTGCTGATATTTCTAGATTCAATCGCATCACTCAGCTGATTAAATTTGATGTACACCGTTTGTAGATCTGCATCGCTGACGGCAGCTGGCACATTAGGTTTGATTATCAAGCCATCTTCAGCTGCGGCATCTTCTGCCTGTTGACGATCTGAGCGCAAAGTCAGTTGCGCTATTCGGTCCTGTTCAGCTTGTCGAGCTTGTTGCGCTTGGCGCCTCAGCTCGTCTCGGCGCCGATCCTGCGCGAGCCGTGCAGCATCGGCATCGGCTTGAGCCTGCAATCGAGCCCGCTCGCGTGATTCGTTTTGCTTAGCAATTCGGGCATCCTCCGCTTCCTTAGCGATCCGGGCATTCTCAGCAATTCGAGCATTCTCAGCAATTCGAGCATTCTCAGCGATCCGGGCATTCTCAGCGATCCGGGCATTCTCAGCGATCCGGGCATTCTCAGCAATTCGAGCGTTCTCAGCAATTCGAGCGTTCTCGGCGATTCGTATATTTTCAACAATTCGAGCATTCTCAGCAATCTGCGCAAGCTCGGCCTGCTTGGCCAGTTCAGCCTGCTTAGCCAGTTCAGCCTGCTTAGCCAGTTCAGCTTGCTTGGCCAGTTCAGCCTGCTTGGCCAGTTCAGCCTGCTTGGCCAGTTCAGCCTGCTTGGCCAGTTCAGCCTGCTTAGCCAGTTCAGCTTGCTTAGCCAGTTCAGCTTGCTTAGCCAGTTCAGCCTGCTTAGCAAGCTCGGCCTGCTTCTTGAGGTTGGCCTGCAATTCCAACTCTTTCTGTTGCTGCTCAGCTCGTTCAGCCTGCTTTGCCAATTCAGCTTCTTTTGCCAATTCAGCTTCTTTAGCCAATTCAGCCTGCTCAGCGATTTGTGCTTGCTTCGCCAATGCTTCCGACTCAGCCTGTTGATCTAGGTTAGCTTGATCTACCGAAGGTAACGATTGCACAGAAGAATCTCGCAATTGAACTCGCTTATCTAATTCGCCAAATTCTGGTTGACCATAACCGTATAGTGTCCGATCCATGTTATCTAATAAGGCTTGTGCTTCATCAAAACGACCTGCTTCCACCAAAGTACGTAACTCTAACAATGTAGATGCGAACCGCTCTCCCATCGGCAGCTCATTTGAAATCAGATCACCAGGGGTTTCCACAGGTACGACCAACGGTGTAACGAGTTCTGGCGT
>CALGND010000072.1 GCA_937958675.1 uncultured Granulosicoccaceae bacterium | reverse complement strand
ACCTTAGAGTCATGGTTGGAACCCATCGTTGCCATGTGGCGGTTCAGCAAAAGCAATGGCATCACCGAAGGCTTCCACACGAAAATGGAAATGCTATCCAGACGGGCTTACGGGTTTAGAAATTTTGAGAATTACAGGTTAAGGGTACTTGCCCATTGTGGATGGGATGGTATTGTTAATAGGGTCTGATGAATGCCCATCCCCCGTTAATTGGGTAGAGCCCCGAAGACTTAAATTTGATGTAAAGGCTTGATTTGATGGTGGCCAGGGACAGAATCGAACTGCCGACACGGGGATTTTCAGTCCCCTGCTCTACCGACTGAGCTACCTGGCCATCAGGTACTGCGGAGAGGGTGCATTTTACACCGTTTTTGTGCCTCAGGGGTCAAGCTGGGGGGAAATAGCCGTTATTCGTGATTTATCCTTGCTGAGCAGCGTCAGCTTGAGCGCTATGTGTCATTTACCACTGCTGAGAGCTCGGCCAGCGGGGCCTTGCAGCCGATTTCGGGAGATTTAACTTAGTATGGGCGCTCTGTTGTATAGGAGTTAGATCACCCATGATTAAGCCGTATCAAATCATTGGCATTGGAATCACATTCGTTTTTTCGAGCTGGGCCGCCAGTATTGCGATGGCCAACGAGGCCGAACTCAAGATCGCCCTGTCCCTTGCTGATGTCCTGCGGGCCTCTCGTACCGAAATAGCCAATCAACAAGCCCGAATCAACGACCCCGATATTGGCGATAAAGGCTTAAGCGCCGATGTCATCTCAAGCAATATTATTAAGGCGCTGGCTGCTAACGGCAAAGCCGACCCAACTGCCGCCGATCCCAGCACACTCGAAGGCCGCTTGTTGATAGCACAGCTAGAAGCCATAAGAGAAATCATTAACGAAAACCAAATGCTGATTAATAGTAAAGACATTGGCTTTAAAGGATTTGTACCAGCCGTATTTACGCAACTAGTTAATGAGCGCTTTGGTGAAAAAGTGGGTACAGAGGCAGAGCTAAAAGTAACCGCGCCAGTGCACCTGGTGAGGAATCGCAAAGCCAGGCCAGACAAGTGGGAACGCAGTGTTATCGAGGATCGCTTTAGTGCCGCTGATTGGCCTACAGGAAAATTGTTTGCCGAAAATACAGCTGATTCTGGAGGCGATGCATTTCGGGTGATGGTGCCGGAATATTACGGGCAGGCATGCTTATCATGCCACGGCGCCGAGAAAGGTGAGATGGACATTACGGGCTATCCTAAAGAAGGTGGTGCGCTGGGCGATCTTGGCGGCTCAATCAGCATAACGTTATATCAACAGTGAACAAGCTCACGATTGCTACGCGCTTAGTATTGCTATGCGCACTCTTGCTTGTTGCGATGATCGCATCAAACCTATACCTCAACCGCACTATCGCTCGCGGTGCTGACACCCTAGTGGAAGAGACTCGACTGGTGTCCGTGTTAACCGATGCGAATGCCGCCAGCCGTGCATTTGGCGATCTTAAATATTGGTTAACTGATTTATCAGCAAGCCTGCTAATGCGTTCTGAAATCGAAGCCGAAACAGCGCGTGAAAATCTCGACGAAGCCTTAGTGGCACTTGAAAAACATGACAGTGAATTGGTGACAGCTGTGCGCGAGCAGGTGGATCAAATGGTGACGCAATCCATGCTGGCCGTTGATGCCTACACCGAAGAGCAACGCGTGCTAGGCAACACGCGGATGGCCAGCGCGCGCGTGCATATCGCCAATGTGGACAAGCAGCTCGCCGATTTAGTGATTGGCCTTGAGCAACAAGCCAAAAGTAAAAGCAGTTTGGCACTAACAGATGCACAACAAGTTGAATCGCGCTCGCATTGGATCATGATTGCGATTTCAGCACTAGGATTAGGCTTAACCGCTTGGGTGTTGCGTTCAATATTATCGCCACTGCGTAAACTGGTGCACTCAATGAAAGAGATCACCTCTGGCAACCTTGAAGCCCCGGTTCCGCCAGCAGGCCGAGATGAAATAGGCTCAATGACCAACACCTTAAGTTTATTCCGCGATAGCCAGCTAGAGCGAAATCGCTTACAAGGTGAACGTGATGCAGCATCCGCTGCACTCCAAGATGCGCAAAACCAATTGAATGCAGCCTTGGAAAGTATCTCCGAGGGATTTTGCTTATATGACCAAAACGACGAGCTAGTGCTATGCAACTCATACTATCGAGACGAGCTACACCCAGGCTTAGCCAATAACATCGTGCCAGGCGCAACATTTGAATCCATCATGAGTAACGCCGCCGCTCAGGGTTTAATCGAACTCGGCGAGCAATCTACAGAAGAATGGGTGGCTGAACGCATGGCGCGTCATCGCAATCCGGGGCAAGCGCACACACAACGCAGAGCCGACGGACGCTGGCTTCGAGTTGACGAACGTACAACACAAGACGGTGGCACGGTGGCGATCTACACCGATATTACTGATTTAAAACAAGCTGAACACGAACTGCGAACCGCGCGTGATGTTGCTGAACAGGCCACCGCGGCAAAGAGCAATTTTTTGGCTACCATGAGCCACGAAATTCGGACACCAATGAACGGCATCATTGGTATGAGCGGCTTATTGTTGAATACTGAGCTAGATCAGGAACAACGTGAGTTCAGTGAGACCATCGCCGACAGTGCGGAGTCGTTGCTGGTGGTGATTAATGATGTGCTCGACTTTTCTAAAATTGAAGCAGGCAAGCTTGATCTTGATCCACGCCCAGAGGATTTACGCGAGTGCATTGAAGGCGCGCTTGATTTGATCACGCCGATTGTTGATCGCAAGAAGCTTAATCTTGCCTACTTGATAGAACGCGATACGCCAGAAGGCGTGATGCTAGATGCCAACCGCTTACGTCAGATATTACTTAACTTGATGAACAATGCAGTTAAGTTTACTGAATCCGGTGAAGTGGTATTAAGGCTGGCGTTGGCATCAGAGGATGAACAAGTTGGTAAGCTGATACAAAGCGCCAACACTGACGAACCGCTAATCGCGCTACAGTTCTCTGTAACCGATACAGGCATTGGCATCCCTGCAGATAAGATCGATATGCTGTTCGAGTCCTTTACCCAGGTTGATGCATCAACGACTCGCATGTATGGCGGTACTGGCTTAGGGCTTGCCATCAGTAAAAACTTAGTGGAGATGATGGGAGGTCGCATCTGGCTTGAAAGCGAGCTTGGTAAAGGCACTACTTTTCATTTCACGCTATTTGTGCCACCGGCGGATATCACACGCCGCATTAACTTGCACGAAGCCAAGCCCGATTTGGCTGGCAAACGATTGTTGATTGTTGATGATAACGACACCAACAGAAAAATATTGGATTTGCAATCGCGTGAATGGTCGATGCAGGCAACCCAAACTAGCTCTCCGATTCAAGCCTTGAAGTGGGTTAATGATGGCAAAGAATTTGATGTCGCCATATTGGATATGAGCATGCCAGAGATGGACGGTATAGACTTGGCCACAGCGATTCGTAAATCTTATACATCCCAACAGCTGCCGTTGATTCTACTTAGCTCGCTTGCCACGCTATCCGACGTGCCCAAAGAGAAGCTCGAGGCTATTGATTTTAAAGCCAAGCTTGCCAAACCTATCAAGCCGTCTGCACTACTCGATATTTTGATGGACACCTTTTCACAACAAGCATCACCGTATAAAAAACGTAGTTCAAGTGAGGCTGGCCAATTAGATAGTGGTATGGGAGAAAGCATGCCAATGTCGATACTGTTAGTGGACGATAATAAAACCAATCAAAAGCTGGGCAAGCTGGTATTAAAACGCCTGGGCTATAGCGCTGAAATTGCCGTCAATGGGCAAGAAGCCATCGACATGCAAACCGATAAGCCTTATGACACCATATTGATGGATATCGAAATGCCGATTGTTGATGGCGTTGACGCAACCCTTGCAATCCGTGATCAAGAAACGTTACACACTGCGCCCTACATTATTGCCATGACAGCAAACGCAATGGAGGGTGATCGGGAGCGTTACCTAGACGCAGGGATGGATGGATACATCAGTAAGCCACTACGCATCAACGAGTTGATCAGTGGCCTCGAAACCGCTTGGCAACACAAACAAAAACGCAGCCAAGGCGTCACCGGCTGAAGCATCAAAGCTCGTGATCGATTCGAGTGTTAAAACCGTCTTCCTCTTCAGCTTGTTCTTTGGGCCCAACCAACAGCAAGCCGACGATCAACAAAACAAGCGCTACCCAGGCAATCTTGGGTAGTGTTTCACCCAGCAATATCATGCTCCAGGCAATACCGGCAAACGTGACAACAAAGCTACTCTGACTTGCGAACACCGCTCCTGCTGTTCGGATAAGGTGCAAACGCATAGAGACACTGGCCGCTGTCACGATACCGAAGAGTATTAACGCTAGTGCCAAAATGCCTCCTCCGGGACTAGTACTAAGCTGCAACGACACAAAACCGTCCTGAAGCAACACGACTGGAAATATCAACATTACCGCTGCAAACGCTGACCATCCTGTAGCTGCCACAACATCGATATCCTCAGGCAAGCGAAGCGTGATGAGTATCGACCTTAAGGCGTAGCCCAGCGGCGCTAACATAGCGACAACAGCCCACTGTATTGCGGATACACCACCCACATCTTGAGTGGCAAACACCGCCATCGCAACACCGCTGCCGCCCACGACAAAACCGAATAAGCGTCTCATCGTGGCTTTTTCAATTTTTATTATCGAGGCGATAGCAAAGACGATAAAACCATCACACACTAAAATTAGTGAGATAAATGAGGCCTGCAAGTGCTGCGCTACCCAAAAAATAACCGCCTCACCCATTACAGATGCAAAGAATGCCCACATAAATACCGTTGAAAGAAAACGACGATCAAGCTTAGGTAACTTACCCCGGACTATCGCACTGCCAAAGCAGACTGTGGCGCAGATGGCATTAACCCACAACACATTGCCAAGTGGACTAGGCGACTCAATTGATGCTATCCGAGTTAACACCACACCCAAGCCTGTGACCACACCCACCGCAAATAAAAAACCAATGCTTCTTAACGTACGAACCTGTTGATTAAGCTTACGTTCACGTTCGTAAACCTCACTGGCCATCGATGTAAACACGCGAGCAAGATTTCCTAGCGCATCATCGCGTTCGGTCATATCTTGCAGATTAAGCTTTCGCGGATCAACTTGCCCGCCTTCGAGTATGGTCGCAGCATCCGTTAGGCGGCTCACCTCTTTAAAGTACTCTTGCTCGCGATCGCGATTGCGTTTTTTAACCAATGATGCATCGATACGCGCGCGCAGCAATACAGGATCAAAATGCTTGGGCAGAAAGTCTTGCGCACCGAGCTCAATTGCTTTAACCACACTCGACATTTCACTATCGAGTGCAGAGATAACAATAATCGGTATGTCTCTAAGGCTTGGGTCTTTTTTTAAAAACTCCATCACTTCAAAGCCATCCATATCAGGCATTAAAATATCGAGGAGAATCAGGTCGTAGGAATTGGAGCGAACTTTCAGTAACGCCTCTTTGCCATCAGACGCGCTATCGACTTCATGGCCAAGCTCACGCACCGCCATGGCCAGCTTCATGCGTTGTGTTGCTTGGTCGTCCACAACCAAGATGTGTTCATTTTTGTGCATGCTCGCCGCTCTATATCTCTCGCGCTAAACGGCTACTGGCCATCCGTGCCATTAGAAACACGATCATCGATATAGCGTTTGATCTCAAGCTTTGCCGTAGCGAAGTGTTGTGCGATATCACTCACCTGCGCATCCGCAGTGGCTGGGATAGCAGTTTTGCTGCCTGATTCGAGTGTTGCACACAGGGCTGACAATTGATTTGCGCCAAAGTCTTGAGCGCTTGCTTTTAGAGAATGAGCAGAGCGACGAAGCAGCTCTACGTCACCATTAGAGCTTGCAGCTTGCATATCAGCCACAATTTCGTCGCCTTCAATAAGAAAGGTGTCAACCAGCTCAAGCAATTCAGCTCTATCGCCGCCTATCAACTCTTGCAGTTGAGCTAGCGTGCGAGTATCCAAAACATTCACTGCGTTATGACCTTTCCGATTTATTGCCGGGACAGTTATAGCAGACCCATTAGGGTAATGCTATCGATCATTTTTAAAGTCATTTTTGTGGCTTTCCCCATAGAAAAAACACACGACTTATATAAGTTTTGGATTTTGGATCAACTGACGTTAATCAGTATTGTTGATCAACATTAGGCTCAGAAAAGCACGCGGCAATAACCAATGCCATTGACAAATGAGTGGTTACTGGCGAACCCAAAAAAACGATTCATTAATTTCGGTAGAGCGTTTTTCAATGGTCGACCCGTCAAACTCATCGTCATCTAATCGATCATACAATTTACCATCTGAGACGAGGCCGATACTGTAAATAACTTGCGCCTGCTCAGCGACCGTGAATATGCCGTCATTTTCTGAACCTGTTGGGGTAAAGTTGATATGAGGCGCTTCACCCAGTGGAGTTGTCGTTGAGCCGCCGGGAAATTCTATGTTTGCAAAGAACTTTAGTTCTGCGGGGATGCTTGGATTAGTGCAGTTGGCATCGGTATATCTAAATATCGATGAGAGAAGAGATGAGCCACTAATGGTGACGTTATCTACCACGTAGAGACCCTCCTCCTCTAGAAAACAGGCCCTAGTCCAATCGCCCTGAAACGCGGATGACGCCGAGGGTTCACTACTACTGCTGTTACAACCAAGCAACACCAATGTTGGCGCGATGACTACAACTGCAATCCAAATCCGTTTGAGCATGGGTTCTTTCCAATGAGATTAAAATAAGTGATCCGAATTAGCCATTGAGCCAACTAGATAACACGATCAGGCGTCACTACTCGGGTGGTACATAACCACCGGGCATGGCGGCATCATCACTGAACAGAAATTTTTCCATTTCTTCTTCAAGAAATGTTCTAGCTTTAGGATCAACCGGTGTTAAACGGTATTCGTTGATCAGCATGGTTTGATGGCTAACCCACATCGTCCAGGCTTCTTTTGAAATATTCAGATAAATACGCTTGCCAAGATCACCTGGGTAGGTGGGCCTGTCCAGGCCTTCGGCTTCTTTATCCAGCTTTAAACACTTAACCATGCGAGACACGGCTGACTCCTCATTATTCAATTACTTAATGATGCCACTTATGTGCGGTGAATGCGGGGGTTTTCAAGCCGAAAACATCAATTAGTTTAAGTTTTGATCGATTTTTTTGGTAAGAACGTTGGTGGGGAAGACAAACTCGAAGAGGACGTTGAGATCCACCCTTGGGGAGGCGCAGCACCGCTTACCGACTGAAGTCTCACTCAAACTGCGATGGTGGAAGCAACCAGCCATAAAAATGCAAAAGCATCATCCAGGGTTTCAACGTAGGGTTTAACGCAACTATTAAAACAGAAATATCTTGCCGTACATCATGCCTATTGCACTCGTTATCATGTGCGTCGACACAACATCAGCAGGCCTAAATGATTTTATGTACGTACGCTGCCGTTTGCCAGTTTGCACATACATCTGCGCTACCGCCATCAGCTCTTGTGCATCAAGCCATATCCATGTGCATTCATTACAAGCGTCTAACATCACTTTGTTGCTACCCATATACCCATAGTTTTCCATCGTTAAGCGACAATCTGGGCAATTGATCGAATGGGTTTTACCCTCTATTTTGGGTAAGTTAGCATCTTCATTAACTTCAGAAAATAATTCGGCTGAAAACGCCTCAAGAATAGTGGGAAGTTGTGGCTGCCGAACGAGTAAACCAGAACACGATTCACACACGTAGGCTTTCTCGCCTTGCCGCTCGCCTTTTAACAGCTTAGTTTTACATCTGGGGCAATCCATTTACACACCATTGGTTTTTTTAATACAAGAAATAACAAACTCGGAAGCAATACCTTACACTTTGATCGCCTTTTAGTTGCACCCACCTTTATTATTTTGATAAGCCTTGCACATTTGGCCAATGCTCGATTATTGTGATGTCGATCCCACAATTGATCCTATCTTCATCGAGCAGTGGTTGATCACTGGATATTGAGTAAGGCGAGTATCTTAGTAAGCGGCTTGGCCACGCCGCCAGGCAACGTGCCACCGCCATACCAATAAACCGGCAGCTGATCAGCAACGGCTTCTGCGATTGACGTGACCCTCTGCTCTATAACAACAATATCTAAATGATAATGGCTAAACGTATGCCGAAATGCATCAATCTGCTGAGCATCAGCCACAGCGCTATAGTGTTGAGCATGCAGCCAGGCCGGCACATCCTTAACATCGCTCACTTCTGGCAAGCTCCATAGCCCACCCCAAATGCCGCTTGCCGGCCGCTTGTGCAATAACAATTTATCTTGCTCGTCCTTTATCACCAGCATCACTGTTTGCTTAACGGGTATAACTTTTTTGGGTTTTTTACCCGGGTAAAGAGCGATGCTGTTTTGCGCTAAGGCAAAGCATGTTTTAGCTAAGGGGCAGCGAGCGCAATCAGGTTTGCTGCGCGTACATAAGGTGGCACCCAAATCCATCATCGCTTGATTAAATTGGCCAGTGTTAGTGTCTGGAGTTACGGCTTCTGAAATTTGCCAAAGAGCATCTTGTACTTTTTTCTGCCCCGGCCACCCTTCCACGCCATAGACGCGCGCCAACACGCGTTTGACATTACCATCCAAAATAGGCTCAGGCTTTCCCATCGACAAGCTTGCGATCGCGCCCGCGGTTGATCGGCCAATACCAGGTAGCGCTATTAACTCGTCAAGTTTACTTGGCATCTCACCACCGTGTTGCTGAACAACTTCAATCGCACAACGATGCAGATTTCGCGCACGCGCGTAATAACCCAGTCCCGACCAATGCGCGAGCACATCATCTTGGGGTGCCTCGGCTAATTGTTGGATGGATGCAAAGCGTTGCATAAAAGCCGAGTAATACGGAATCACCGTATTCACTTGTGTTTGCTGCAACATGATTTCCGATACCCACACACGATAAGGCGTTGCGTCTATTTGCCACGGGAGGTTTTTACGACCGTGTTCCTCAAACCACGTCAATACCTGTTTAGCAAATCGCTTTTTCGCTCGCGCATCAGGCATGGGCGCAGCGATTAGTGGCGTGTGATTAGACGGTTTATGGGTTTGGGATTGAGCTTGGGAGGAACCGGCACGCTGATGCGCGCCGGTTGATCGTTGCTGTTTGTCTTTGTTTTTAGTTGCTGTGGCCACGCGGCCTATTTTAGCAGCCCTTTCAAACCACTTTTGAGTTTATCTTTGGCTTTATCCGCAGCTTGGGCTGCTGCCTCTTCAGCTTTGGCTTGGGCCGCTTCTTTTTGTTTGGCAAGCTCTGCCTCGGCTTCGGCTTTCTTGGCATTAAGTGCCTCCTGCGCTTTGGCCTTCTCCGCATCTAGCTTTGCTTTCGCGGCAGCTTTCACCTCATCAGCCTTCGCTTTCGCTTGGTTTTTAAGGTTATCGCCGATGTTATCGCGCATGCCCTTAAGAATCACGCCAGCAGGATCAGCTGCTAATGCTGCAAAGGTCGCTTGGATAGGCACATTGAGCTTCACACCTTTCAGCGCCTCTAGGTCTTTGCCACCTTGACCTTCAGCACTACCGGTAATCAACGTAGTAAGGGTGTAGTCGATATATTCTTTTGGTAAGTCAACCGAACCTGCACCACCTACTCGCAATAAAGGTGAACGCATATCAAGATCATCTGATTGCATCACACCATTGGCAAAGTTTCCGCTAACTGTTAATGCAGAGAAATCAGTTTTGACGTTTTTATCTTCTTCAGTTAATTCTTTTCCGGTGATAGCCGCTTGCGCACGACGAATTTGATAACCCAAGTTAACGCCGTTAACTGAACCATCATTAAACGCCATATTGAACTCACCATTTAAACCCGCTTTGATCGCATTAATGCTATCGCCACTCGTCGTAAGATTGCTAGCAAAGCCACCTTTACCGGACAACGGTGAATTCTTTTGGAGTAAATCGGCCAGTAGTGGATCGGCTTCGATACCATCAAGATTCATACTCACTGCAAAACGTGGCGTATCCTGACTGGCATCAAGGCTGACATTACTGTTGATCTTCCCTTGATATAACGCCGCTTGTAAATCATTGATTGACACCTTGCCGCCACTCGCGGTAATCGGCACCACAATCGATTCAGTAGTGAGATTACTGATTTTCACTTTGTTGACTTTAAACACGCCATCCACATCAAGCTGACGAATTAAGTCACTGGGGATACCCAACGGGGCATCGCCATCTGCAGCAGGTGCCGCCGCTGTGGTTGTGGTGTCCGCTGGCTCATCGCTTACAGGTGGAAGGTAACGATCTAAATCGATTGCATCGACCGTGAAGTCAAAGCGTAGCGGAGGAATCGCACCCGCTAGCGATGGCACGCTAGCGCTACCATTAAATGTGGTGTCATCTAATGTGATGGTTAGATCATTAAGGTTTGCACTACTGGGTGATGCCGCCAGGTTCATTGACAAGCTAGCCGCACTGAGCACCGCTGCATCCGCCGTGGTTGGCGCTTCAATACCCAATTTAGCCATAAGCTCTTTTGGGTCAAACGTATCACTTTTTAGTGCTGCAACAATTTTAGGTTCTTGATCAAGCTCTGTTACGTCAACCTTGCCACTTAGCTTTAAGCCCAATGCAGCCAACGATAGCCCATCAACGTTAACGCGTTGCTCCAGCATATTGGCATTGATGTTTGCCGCAAGATTGGCGACCATTTCACCGTTAGGAAACGACGCTCCCTTAGCGTCGGTATCCAACGTGAAGCTCGTTAATGAGTACACCTGGTTTTCAAGATCGACGGAGACTTCGCCTTTACCGGTAATGTCGGCGGCTAAGTCCATGCTTTTACTGGCGACATTAAATTCTGTCGCTAAATCAAACGGTTTACCTAACTCAATCGCGCCGGTGTTTAAGCTGAAGTTACTCAGTTTGGCATCAGTACCAGACTGCACATCAAGCCAGCTCACGTTAGCATCACTGATATCAATACCACCCACCTTCAAAGCGGCAATGGCGGCAGAACCACCTTCAACCTCTACTTCTGTTGATGAATCTTCGGTGCTGGTGGTCGTGGTGGTGGTCGGTTGAATCAAGTCATCCCAATTAGTGGTGCCATCCGCTGCGCGCTGTAGATCAACGCTTAAGCCCTTTAGCTCAACAGTGCGCACTTCAACTTCCTTACGCAGCAAAGGCAGCAGCTTTACTTTTACATCAGCACTACCAATTTGCGCGAACGGTTGATCACCAAAGCCTGTGGCATTTGCCAAGCTTATTTCACCAATGGAAATCCCCGCCCAAGGAAACACCGACGGGCTTAGATCACCAGTAATGGTGAGGTCACGACCGGTATGCTTTTTAGTTTGATTTTGTATGGTTTCCTTAAAATCGTTCCAGTCCACCAGGTACACCAATGCCACTGTACCGATACCAATGATTAGCACCAGCGTAACCAGCACTATCAATAACCACTTAAGCAATTTCATCGTGAATAAATCCTGAATTAATTCTGTCTATTTTGACAATGCACTAGTGTAACGCAAGCCAATAAAAGTCGATTGAAAAGCCATGTGAACGCAAGGTGTCAGACAGCTGACACACTCATTGAGGGCTACGTGCAGGTGCGACTCCATCTGTGCAAGCTATGCGTAATGTTGCCATAGGCTTGAGCTACGTCATGTAACAACATGTAGCGAATCAAAGGCAATCAGTTAGCGACAAAATGCCCTGATTTACCACCGCGCTTTTCAAGCAATTTAACTTGATCGATCTGCATTCCTCGATCGACCGCCTTGCACATGTCATAGATAGTCGCCAACGCAGTTTGCAAACCCACCAGCGCTTCCATCTCAACGCCGGTTTGCGATCGTGTTTCAGCTTGTACCTGACAGTACACACTGTTAGCGGCAGGATCAGGGGAAAACTCCACCGTCACTCGGGTGAGCCCGATGGGATGGCACAAGGGAATGAGATCACTGGTTTTTTTGGCTGCCATGATGCCGGCAATCCGAGCAATGCCAAGCACATCACCTTTTTTATGGGTACCAGCGCACACCATTTCGAAGGTCTCGGGCAGCATCCTGATCAATCCGCCTGCAACAGCCACTCGATGCGTGACGGCCTTGTCGCCCACATCCACCATATGTGCGTCGCCTTTGGGATCAAAATGGGTCAAATCACTCATGGGTATCTCAGTGCCGGGCTAATTGGGTATTATGCAAGAAGTTACTTGGAAATCAGTATGCCAATCACGGTTAAATTTTTTGCCAGCCTGCGTGAGCAGATAAAAAGCCCCGCTAGTCAGATAGATAGCGCCGGTATTGCTACCGTTGCCGACGTCTGGGCGGCTGCAGCCGATATTCCCATCCCAGACCACGTGCTGTGCTCGGTCAACCTAGACCACTGCACTGCGGCTGATTCTGTAAAAGATGGTGACGAAGTGGCATTTTTCCCACCGATTACCGGAGGCTGAGATGCCTGTCACCGTTCTCGACACGCCGTTTGATCCACTTCAGCTGCTAAAACAGCACGAGCAAACATTAGAGGCAGGCAGTGTTGGCGCGGCCGCACATTTTATCGGCACGATGCGTAATCACAACGAAGGGGTCGGCGTGAGTAGCTTAACGCTAGAGCATTACCCAGCAATGACGACAAAGGAGCTTGCGAAAATAATCGAAGATGCCCATGCCAAGTGGAATCTAATTGATGCACTGATTGTGCATCGCGTGGGCACCATGACGCCCGGTGACCCAATCGTTCTCACCGCTATTTGGTCGGCACATCGAGCTGACGCGTTTGAAGCCTGTCGTTATTTGATGGAGGAGCTTAAATCGCGTGCACCGTTTTGGAAAAAGGAAACCCTGGCTGACGGTGGCGACAGATGGGTTGAAAAGAATACGGCTGGGTATACCTAAGCTTGTCAATCCCGCGTAGGCGGGGACCGATGTCATTCAGCAATCTTTCCTGCCAGCGCCGGAATGACAACACGCCATCAACCACCCACCGGCACCGAGTACAAAACAAACCCCGACACAGGCTGATAACTATCGTAAAGCTTGCGCGCCGTATGATTATCCTCAGCGGTTAGCCATCGCACATTGCTAACACCGCACTCGGCCATTTGCGCTATCACGTAATCGATCAACGCTCTACCCACTCCACCACCACGTATGGCAGGATCAACAAATAAATCACTGAGATAACAGACCTTGCTACCACCTAGCGATCGATGCATTAACTGGTATTGGGTAAAGCCCACTATCGAACCTGCATCATCGCGCGCAACGGCACACCAAAAATCCTCATCGGCGCTTGTTATCCAGTCCCATGTGGTATCGACTGTCGCCTTCGGCAACGCCACGTTATAAAACTCACCATAGGCTTCAAACAGCTCTTTCCAACGCGGCTTATCTGATTGCGTCACTTGCTCGATGGGAATCATATTGGCTGGCCTGATAGTTTCACGATAGTTGTGTCTTTTATATCATTAATATGTTGTTGTAGAACACCTGCTAAACACGTAGCCTAAATTCAAGACGGTTAAATACGAGAACACCATGACACAGCAACGCCGCTTTATCCAATGTGATGTTTTTACATCAATTCCTACTCGTGGCAATGCACTCGCTGTCATTGTTGATGGCATCGCTAAGGGTGTAGCACTCAGCGACGAGCAAATGCAAACGGTTGCCGCCTGGACCAACCTTGCCGAAACCACTTTCCTGTTTCCACCGGAGCATCCCGATGCTGATTATAAGGTGCGTATCTTTACGCCCAGCCGTGAGATGTTATTTGCCGGCCACCCAACTTTAGGCAGTTGCTTCTCTTGGTTGCACACCGGCGGCAAACCTAAAACAGCCGGTGTGGTAAAACAAGAATGCGGTGTCGGCATTGTCGACATAGACATCAGCAATCACCCACCTGCATTCGTCGCACCGCCTACCAGCATCGATCCTCTACCTGATGAAAACGTAGAGGCCATTATGAAGGCGCTGGATATTAATCCTGCACACGTGGCTAACAGCAGGCTGTTAGTTAACGGCCCTACCTGGCATGTGCTCGAACTTGAAACAGCAGCGCAAGTGCTGGCAGTGGATTCAAGCCAAGTGCGTTGGCCTGAATTTAAACCGATTGGATTAATCGGTAAACATAACAACGGGGCGGAATGCGACTATGAAGTGCGAATGTTGGCACCATCTAGCGGTATGAGTGAAGATCCTATCACCGGCTCACTCAATGCTGCGCTGGCGGTATGGTTAAACTCAGAGGGCAGATTAGATAACGATTTACTGATCGCCCAAGGCACCAAAATCAATCGACATGGCCGGGTTTTTATCAAGCCAGATA